>AP017991.1:3057500-3330000 GCA_003609755.1 Planktothrix agardhii NIES-204 | reverse complement strand
TGCCATTGCCTTTAACTCGCCGGCTCATGCTTCAACAGGCACGCGGTCATCCGTTTAATCGGACTCCCACTGCTTGTAAGCTGACGGTTTCAGGTTCTATTTCACTCCCCTTCCGGGGTTCTTTTCACCTTTCCCTCACGGTACTGTTTCTCTATCGGTCACACAGGAGTATTTAGCCTTACCTCGTGGTCGAGGCGGATTCACACGGACTTTCACGGGCTCCGTGCTACTCGGGATTCAGCTAGGCTTTTTGAGTTTTCGACTACGGGACTTTCACCCTCTCTGGTGCAGGTTTCATCTGCTTTGTCTAACTCTCTAAGTCCAGTGTCGCTGTCCCACTACCCCAATCGGTAAACCGACTGGTTTAGGCTGTTTCCCTTTCGCTCACCACTACTCGGGAAATCGCTTTTGCTTTCTTTTCCTCGGGCTACTAAGATGTTTCAGTTCGCCCGGTTCGCTCATGCCCACCTATTTGATTCAGTGGGCTGTTTTTGGGTTCCCCCATTCGGACACCCCCGGCTCGTCGCTCGCTTCCAGCTCCCCGGAGTTTATCGTCGGTCGCCACGTCCTTCTTCGCCTCTGTGTGCCAAGGTTTCCACCGTCAGCCCTTTCTATCTTGACCACTTTCTCTTTTTTAGAGATTTTCTGTTCGTTTCCGAACTCCTGAACACCAGAACTTTTCCGGGTTTCTGATTCCCGGTTCTGGTTTCATTGTTGATCCCTTTTGATTCTTCTATGCAGTTTTCAAGGTTCTGGCTGGAACTTTTTCCAGCATTTACTCTTTCTTCACAGAAAGCCGTAGTGCTGATTTGTTCTAGGAATATTTTTAGTGGAGGTAAGCGGACTCGAACCGCTGACATCTGCCTTGCAAAGGCAGCGCTCTACCAACTGAGCTATACCCCCACATTTTTTAGGTGGGCCATCCTGGACTTGAACCAGGGACCTCACCCTTATCAGGGGTGCGCTCTAACCACCTGAGCTAATAGCCCTTTTTCCGAACTTTAGATACGTTTGAAAGTCTCTTTCTTTCCTAGCACGACCTGGGATGACTTTTGATGGTGCTATTTTTGTTGGATTTGGCACTCTCATCAAAAGTAGGTCTCCCTAAAAGGAGGTGATCCAGCCACACCTTCCGGTACGGCTACCTTGTTACGACTTCACCCCAGTCATCAACCCCGCCTTCGGCACCCTCCTCCCCCGAAAGGGTTAGAGTAATGACTTCGGGCGTGGCTCACTTCCATGGTGTGACGGGCGGTGTGTACAAGGCCCGGGAACGGATTCACCGCAGTATGCTGACCTGCGATTACTAGCGATTCCTCCTTCATGCAGGCGAGTTGCAGCCTGCAATCTGAACTGTGCCAGGGTTTGTGAGATTCGCTCTCCCTCGCGGGTTGGCTGCTCTGTGTCCCTCGCATTGTAGTACGTGTGTCGCCCAGGACGTAAGGGCCATGCTGACTTGACGTCATCCTCACCTTCCTCCGGTTTGTCACCGGCAGTCTCGCTAGAGTTCCCAACTTAATGATGGCAACTAACGACGAGGGTTGCGCTCGTTGCGGGACTTAACCCAACATCTCACGACACGAGCTGACGACAGCCATGCAGCACCTGTCTTCTGGTTCCTTACGGCACTCTCCCCTTTCAAGGAGATTCCAGAGATGTCAAGTCCTGGTAAGGTTCTTCGCGTTGCATCGAATTAAACCACATACTCCACCGCTTGTGCGGGCCCCCGTCAATTCCTTTGAGTTTCACACTTGCGTGCGTACTCCCCAGGCGGGAAACTTAACGCGTTTGCTTCGGCACGGCCCGGGTCGATACAGGCCACACCTAGTTTCCATCGTTTACCGCTAGGACTACTGGGGTATCTAATCCCATTCGCTCCCCTAGCTTTCGTCCCTCAGTGTCAGTTATAGCCCAGCAGAGCGCCTTCGCCACCGGTGTTCTTCCTGATCTCTACGCATTTCACCGCTACACCAGGAATTCCCTCTGCCCCTACTACACTCTAGTCTTCCAGTTTCCACTGCCTTTACGAGGTTAAGCCTCGCTCTTTAACAGCAGACTTGGATGACTACCTACGGACTCTTTACGCCCAATCATTCCGGATAACGCTTGCATCCCCCGTATTACCGCGGCTGCTGGCACGGAGTTAGCCGATGCTTTTTCCTCAGGTACCGTCATTGTGTTCTTCCCTGAGAAAAGGGGTTGACAATCCAAGAACCTTCCTCCCCCACGCGGTCTTGCTCCGTCAGGCTTTCGCCCATTGCGGAAAATTCCCCACTGCTGCCTCCCGTAGGAGTCTGGGCCGTGTCTCAGTCCCAGTGTGGCTGATCATCCTCTCAGACCAGCTACTGATCGTCGCCTTGGTGGGCTCTTACCTCACCAACTAGCTAATCAGACGCAAGCCCCTCTCTAGGCGATTAATCTTTTACCTTTCGGCTCATCCGGGTTTAGCAGTCGTTTCCAACTGTTGTCCCCGTCCTAGAGGCAGGTTCTTACGTGTTACTCACCCGTCCGCCACTAAATCCCTAAGGATTCCGTTCGACTTGCATGTGTTAAGCAGACCGCCAGCGTTCATCCTGAGCCAGGATCAAACTCTCCGTTTTGAAGAATCTGTTAGCTCTTCTGTTGACTAATTTAATTAGTCATGTTATTTTTGAGTCATCAACTTTACAGTTGACTCCTCGTTTAATTTTTTGACTAGGAGTTTGTAAATTCGACTTTCAAACGTATTCTTTTTTCTAGGTTCGGCGCGCTCTCGTCGCTTTCGTTTCTCAAGCGCATTTACTAATTTATCTAATCTGCTCTGGTTTGTCAAGCTTTTTTTTGAGGTTTTTTTGTTTTTTTTTGAAATCCTTGTACCATCAGACTTTCAGACGATTGCTTCTTTCAATATTTATATGGAAAGGATGGAAATTTTTTTGAGACTGGTTTTGGCAGTTGACTTTTATAAGAAATGGTAGGGGGGTAGAGCATCCCCAAGGCTTAACTGCCAATGGTGGGACTGGCTTTGCCATTGGTTGAATTGGTCTTGCAGTTGGAGGGTTTGGGTTTGGTCAATCAATATATAGATGCGTTCTCGGTTGGGTTGGCTGTCGGCGAAACGGTTTTCTGGATAGGTTTGGCTAATGGTGCCAACTAGCTCTTGCCATTCTTGGGCTTGTTGCTGTTGATATTCCAGTTGACGCTGATGGAATTGTTTTTTGCTTAAGAAGTAGTCTCGCCCTCTCTGGGGGGACGAGTTTATGGAGTTGGGTTGAGTAAGAACTGGGGTGGGTTCGAGAGGAATTCCCTGTAAACAATACTCGGTCTTATGTTGGAATTGCTCTAGTTTTTGCAAGTAGTCCTGTTGATGTAGGGCTAAATGCTCGGAAAGTGCTATGTCAGAAGGAAAACAAATGCCAAAGCGTAGCGGTAAGAGGGTGGTTTGTTCGAAAACGGAACGGATAATTTGATCATGAATTAAAATAGCTTGTATTAATTGTTCATCGGTATCTGGGAGGTCTTGAGCTTTTAAATCAGTTTCTACCAAGGCGGATAATCCTTGAAAATTGATAATTTCTAAACAACCTCTGATCCCAGAAGAAAGTTTAAGGGGTGATATGGGTGTTTTGAAAAAAGCATAAGTGTACATTTGAGTCACCAGTTATGAGTGTAAAAGTTTCATTTGAAAGCTAATGACTATAAATTAAGTCTTAACTGTTTCAGGACTTACGCACAAGACCAAAGAAACCGGGTTTCTGACCCTGATTTTGCGGATGAAATCGGTGAGTTCTCGTTCATAAACCCGGTTTGTGCGTAAGTCCGATGTTTAAGAATCCTTGATGATTAGAAATGACTTAAAACTGATTTTTTACTGATGACTGATTGGGAATCCATTCAAAATCAAAGCTGAGTTGGGCAAATCCAGATTTCCAAGGAATAGATAGTGTTAAATTTTCATGGGAATTACCCCAATCTATTTTGACTCCTTTGATCCAACTTTTAAGTTCAGGAGTGGTTTCTAATAAATTAATGATTTGCATTTTTAAAAATTCTAGTGATTGAGGAAATCGACACCATTCATGGTCATCTGACTGGATAATCGAGTTAGAGATAAGGAGATTTATGTCAAATTTCAGAGGTTGGCTGCTGGCAATATCTACTTCCCAAGAATCGTTTAGAAATTCGGCATTTAAAACTGCTAATAATCTCAAGTGTCCGGTTTGCCAAACCAATCCAGGTTGCAGGACTTTGGCTTTAATTCCACTAATAAGTTGCATAATATTATAACTGCTTTTAACCATCTGCCATAGCAATCTTAGGGATAATTCTGTTAGTGGTATTTCAGGTTGAAGACGCATCAAACTGGAAGGAGATTGGGGACTGTAAATAATATCAACTAATTCATCTGCAATTTCAATTAAGTCGATTAAAGAGGAATGTTCGGCTTGAAGATCAAGATTTGAAATGGGTTCGGCAGAAAGGTTCAGATTATAGGATTGTTTTTGTTGTTTAAGCCAGTGTAAACCATGATTTTGGATTTGGTTTTGAATATAAGGTTCAATGATTCCTGGGTCAGTTAGTCGAATTTGTGTTTTGAATAAAGACGCCTGAGAAACGGAAGCTAGGATCGAATATTCAACATTTTGAATGGGTGTATGGATAAAAAGTTCTTCGTCTTTTTGGTCATTTTCTAGCGAATAATAAAAGGGACTGACTTCTGATGTTTCAGGGTCAGCAATAAATTGAAATCCCATTTTTATGTGGATTTGACTTGATTCCCATTGACTTTTTGGATAAATAATTTCAGTGTTGATGGGATCATTAAAAAAATTAATTTGATTAAAACTATCTTGAAGGTTATGGGTAATTTGTGTTAATAAAGATTGAACTTCTAAAGGATGTTGACATAGGGAACAGTCATTAGATTGAACATAGGCTTCAGTCGGAATCAAGGGAGGAGGAAAAAAACTGGTTGCCAGATCGATTGAACTCTCTAGATTTTCTGTTTTAATAATTAAACTGGCAACTAATCTTAATTTTCCAGGTGTCCAATCTTGATTAGGTAATAAAATTTCAGCATTAATTCCGGTTAAAAGTCGCATAAATTGATAGGAAGTCTGGGATAAATTCCATAATAATTGAGGAACTAATGTATTAAGAAATAAAATAACTGGGGGCTGGAGCAGGGGAGCAGGGGAAGTAAAATATTCCCCATTCGTAATTCGTAATTCGCAATTCGTAATTCCCCTATAAGCTGTTAATACTTCAGAAACTTCTTCTATAACATAAGGAATGAGGTTTTCAGGGGTTTGGGGTAAATTGCTTGGCCAGGCTCCATTAGGAGATCGCAAATGAGCAAGAATTTGAATCAATTCTTGCATGGCTTGGACTAAATTAGCGGGAATTTCAGGAGAGTTAGAGATAGAATTAAAGGAAACTAAATCAATAAATTTAATTAGGGTTTGATCGAGAAAATCATCTAGGTTTTGAGGTTGGGTTGTTGATGATTTTTCAATAGTATTTATTGTGATTTCTACGGAATCAATTGATTCTATTAATGGATTGTTATTCATAGGTCTTGCTCAAGATTAATAGATTTTACAAAGTGTAAGTCACCCTGGGGTTCGGAAGCGGTGAGAATTGCTAAACCTGTTTTTCCCCAAGAGGTTATGGCTTGAGGATGAACAGGGCCAAGATAATCTCCTAACAATTTTCCTTCTAAATTAAAGAAGGTATATTTTCCCTCTTTATCTACTATAACATATCCCCAGGAGGTAGCGCAAGCGATGGTGGGCGGAGAGTTTAAGGAGATGCGAATAATACTTAAGGGCTTTAGGTGTAAAAGAATAAGCTGAGGTTGATCATCGCATCCAATACCCAATACAGTATAGGGTTGAGGAGTGGGAATGATTTGTTTTAAAGGAATGAATAATTTAAGGTTGCCAATGGGGGTTCCTCGGCGGGTATAAACCCTGAGCAACGTGCAGTTTTTTTGTTTGAAGTTTAGCCAAACTCCGAGTAAATATCTACGGTCTAAAAATATAAGTTCTGGAATTTGAGGAACAGAAAGAGATAATTTTTTAATAAGTTTTAAAGCGGGAGAACCCTGTTTATCCGTAAGGGAATAAAATCGTAATTGTCCCGAAAAAGCTAAAGCCATATAATGACTCTTTGGTTCAATGGCAACTCTATATAATAAATCTTTATGTGAAGCTATATTTAAAGGATTTAAAGGATGGTTTTTTTCTGCTTTAACTTGATTAGAGTCTTGTGATTCTTGATCATAAGATGTATGAGATTGAATCGCACTTAAATTCAATAAGGATTTAGGATTGTCTTGAAAATTAGTCGCATAATAAATTTTATTTTTGGTCATCACACAACACCCATTTCTCATCATTTGCATGGCTAAAATCGGTTCTGGGAAATGAATTGGATTTTGAGCAATAACCTGAGTTTCTTCAGGAGGGGGAGAAGACCAAATTTTTAATGTTTGACCAAACGCTGTATAAAGATAGGGAAAATTAGTAATACAATTTAGGGGGAATTTGGAATTTCCAACGGAATATAATGGAATAGAATGATCAACTGATAAAGTTAGATTAGAAATCTGAGCTTTGGAGAATTGTTCGTCTTCGGGGGAATCAGGAAATTTCCCCAAAATAATAGAGTTAGCTAGACTTTGAATTTGAGGATTAACTATGGCTGTTTGCAATGCTTCTGCCATCTCTGCTGCGGTTTTATAGCGACGGGCTGGGAGTTTTTCTAAGGCTTTTTGAATGATTGTTTGTAGGGCTTCAGGAATCTCTGTAGACATCTCTAACCGCTGATTTAAGTGGGCTGACATCAACTCACCGGGTAACCCATGAAAGGGGCGATCGCCCACCAATAGTTCAAATAAGACAACCCCCACCGCATAAATATCTGATCGAGGAGAATAAATACCATAAAATCTTTCTGGAGCCATGTAAGCAGGAGATCCTCCAGTAAAAGTGGAGGGCTTTTCTGAAGAGGACAGTTTTCCAGCTATGGGAAGACGGCGAGCAATGCCAAAGTCTGATAATTTTGGATGCCACCCTTGGGATTTGAGGGTGAGTAGGATATTTTCAGGTTTAATATCACAGTGAATAATACCCCGTTGATGGGCGTAGTCTAAACCCTCTAAAACGCCGATGATCAAGTTTAATGCTTCTTGTAGACGTAGAGAATTCTGTTGTTCGACAAGATGACGAAGTGTTCCTCCTTCACAATATTCCATGACTAAATAGCGTCCGGTCTGGATGTGTTCAAGACCTAGACAAGCGGCAATATTAGGATGTTGTAGACTGATAATAAACCATAGTTCTTGTAAAAATTGGTGAGTAGGGGCGCTTTGATGACTCAGTTCCTTCAGAGCTACGAGTTTTCCAGTACGGCGATCGCTGGCACAGTAAACCTTACCAAACTGGCCTTGTCCTACTAACCCTAAAATTCGGTATCGAGAAGCCTGCATGGTGTGTTTTAGACCGCCTCGTTAATTCCCTATCCTATAGTATATGGGTATTACTGACAAATTAACCTTATCCAGTAACCAGGGGTGTTTATGTTTTCGACCGTTGAATCAGACTCTACAACACCAGTTACAGGGCCAGCCCCAACTAAAATCATTCAATCTCAAAATCAGTATCGCACTTGTCGGATCAAGGTGCCGGATTTGGAGCAACCTGTTCCCGCGGTTTGTGTTGATCAGGAATACTACAGTTTTTTTAAGGCGGTAGAGAATGCTGAGAAAACTTTAGAAATCGTTGCTAAACTGGGAAAGGTCGGAGACAGCACTGTCATCACTAAAACTCCAAAAGGTTATGCAATTTGGGTGCAAGAGCCTAATGCTCAACTTCATCGCTCTTAAGGCTTGAATTTGTTATGAAAATAACAGGGGAGATGAAAAACGAGCCTGTATAAGGATACTGAAACTGTTAATGTGCCAGAATAATGGGACGTTAATGTCCCTGAAATTTTGAATCTAACTGCTAACTTGTGCAATCTACATTTGATTCTCTAATCTAAACAAATGGCTAAAATACTTCGACTGGAACCGATTGCGGAAGAAATGGCAGTTCAGACTAATTCTAATTTGCTTTCGGCATTGATGACCAAGGAACTTCATGTTCTGAAAGAATGCGGGGGGCGGGGAATGTGTGCCACCTGTCATGTTTTTATTAAGGATGGCATGGATGGTTTATCTAAAGTCAGCCGCCGTGAACAAAGAACCTTAGAAGTGATTACAACGGCTAAACCTAATTCCCGTTTAGCCTGTCAAGCTCATGTTCTTGGGGAGGGTATTGTTGTTGAGTTACCCTCTGGGATGTATATTGATGCCATCGAAGATATAGAATCTTTAGTCGGGCGACGAGCAGAACAGGAACTTCTACATCCTATTACTGGGGAAGTGGTTGTGGAAACTGGAAAACTAATCACTCGATCAATTCTGAATCAATTGAAAGAAACTCGTTTACAAGTGGGCGAATATTTAGCTCGAACTCGGAATGCGAAAGATGAGTAATAAACAGTTATAGCAGGGAACAGGCTGCGTCGTGAGCTTGTCGAACGAGAACAGGGAACGCCGGATCTCGGAGGAAAAGACTTCACCGTCTAGCTTTGCTGCATCACTCTTTGTCCTAATAGGTCTGGCGACTGCTATATCAGTTATCAGTCAACAGTTATCAGTAGAAAATAATCTATTTTTACCTATAATTGAAATGAATTACAATACTTTATGCAAAAAAAGACCTTCATAAAATTCCTTTACTTTTAAGAGTTATAAACTTTTCCATTCGGTAATGTAGCTCCATGTAACTTTGCACCCTTAATTTCGGCATTGGCTAGAATTGCCCCCTTTAAAATTGCCCCTCTTAAATCAGCCCCGCTCAAATTAGCTCCCATTAAATTCGCATCGGCTAAGTTAGCATTACCCAGATGACTATTTCTTAAATCGGCATTAATTAGACAAGATTTACTCAAATTAGCAGAACTTAAATTACTGGCATTTAAGTTAGCATCCATTAATAAAGCACCTTCCAAGTTGGCTTCACTTAAATATGCCCCCGCTAAATTGATTCCCGTTAATAATTTTTGTCTTAAATCAATTCCGCCCAAATCCGCCCCACTCAAATTAATTCCACTTAAATGAGCACCATTTAAACAGACATTCCTCAGATAAGTTTTGCTCAAATTGGCTTTACTCAGATTAGCACGAGTTAAGTTAGCTTCATTGAGATCGGCTTCTAATAAAGTTGCAGAATTAAGAAAAGCATCGGTTAAATCAGCGTGTCTTAAATTAGTTTTTAACATTTGGGCCTTGGTTAAATCAGCCCCGGTGCAATTAGCTCCACTTAAATTAGCTCGGACAATAATAGCTTGAGTCAAATCTGCACCGGATAAATCTACATCTTTCAAATTAGCCTGGGTTAAATCCGTGTTTTTCAAGATCGCTTGATGGAGATTCGCCTTAATTAAATAGGCTTTAACTAAACAGGCTTGAGTCAAAATCGCTTGTATGAGAATTGCAGAACTAAAATCAGCGCCTTTGAGATTGCAATGATTCAGATCCGCCTCTTGCAAATTTGCCCAATTCAGGTGAGAGCCTTCGAGGTTAACCCGACTCAGGTTCGCTCCGGTTAGAATCGTGCCACTGAGACTGGCTCCACTGAGATTAGCCCCGGTTAAATTGGCTCCAGTCAAATTAGCCTTACTGAGATTAACTAGACTGAGATGGGCTTCGCTTAAGTCAGCATTACTTAAATCGACACCAATTAAATGCGGTCGATTTTGGGGTTCTCGAATATTAGCCAAACCCATAGTTGGTATGGTATTGGGTCGATAAGAATTGGTACTTAGAATCATACCTCGCAGACTTACGCCCTTAAAATCCCGTTCTCCATCTCCATATCGACTCAGCAGTTCAATCGCATCCATGGGTTAAACCTAATACGAATTATGAATTACGAATTAATATTCTCGTAATTTGTAACTCTTAATTTTTAATTCTTAATTAATTAATATTTCATGCCAGTGATTTCAGAATAGTGTCATGATCTTTCCCCTGATCTACTAAGGCTTCGACTGATTGTAAACGATTACTCAAACCGAGAATAAATTGGTTAGAATCTGCACCCATGGACTCACAGGTTGTTTGAACACAATGGAGGTCTCGTCCGGTTAATCGACTAAAAAAGGAGCTAAAAATTCCAGCTTCCAAAAAACAAACAGGTCGGTTCCAGTCCTTAGCAACACTAGCAAAGGGGGAATTTTTGGTAATCAAGATCAAAAATCCGGTGTTAGTATATTGGGCATCCAAATCAAATGTTCCCCAACCATGGGTTTTCCAACATTGTTGTAAACATTGAATGAATTCGATCATT
This sequence comes from Planktothrix agardhii NIES-204, assembly GCA_003609755.1. Lineage (NCBI taxonomy): Bacteria > Bacillati > Cyanobacteriota > Cyanophyceae > Oscillatoriales > Microcoleaceae > Planktothrix > Planktothrix agardhii. The sequence goes on along the minus strand of AP017991.1, from coordinate 3,319,621 downwards.
TCCATTTGCGCCACAGTTTTGTCATAATATTCGCTGATTTCTTCACAAAAACGGACATAAAAATTTTTTCCCCACCAGCGACCACAATTGAATAAGACTAAGCGGGTGGCTTGACCTGTTTCTTGTTCTAATCCGGTATAAATTGCTTCAAGGAAGGTTGAGGGAAGACCTAGTAAACGACCTCCGAGGCGATTTTCTAGTAAGCCCAATTCCAGATCCCCTTTCACATAAGCATCATAAGCAAAATAGTTGCCCGGAAGTTGAGGTTTAATTAGTAAATTGTTGATTTCAATCATGATTTAAACAGGTGATATTGACGGTTGATAGTTAACCGAATCGCGGTTGTGATGAACAGATATTTTTTTACCAGGGTTTCCATAAAAGTGCTAATCAGAATCAATTAACTCTTTTTTATTCAAGGTTTTAGCAAGTAACTTTTAACTTGTTCTAGGAATGGTTGGATAAAAACCATTGCCTTTGCCGAGAGCAATTCATTTAAACGGGTATTAAGCAATTGGTAGACTTGAGTATCAATTGCTTGGGTATTATGGGCTTGAACTATACCTGATAACCAATCAATCACCCGTCGCTGAAGGTATTCTGAATCATTTAATAACATCGCCATTGCACTATGGCGCAAAATCAGAATCCATTGTTGTAAAACCTGTTCTAAGCGTTCTTGTTTTTCCTGGGGAAATATAACTGAAATTTGATCGGCAACAGGCTGAAAAATCACCACTTCTCGATCACGAAGAAATTCATAAATTTTTAATCGTTGGGCTAAAGTTTCTGAATAGCTCTTAAAACCCAGCAATTCTTCGGTTTGAAGATAGCGATTTTCCGCTTTGACTAATAATTGATTTAATTCAGCTTGCATAGTAATCAGTAATCAGTAATCAGTAATCAGTAATCAGTGTAAGAATTGAGTAATGGGTAATGAGTAATGGGTAATGGGTTTAAGAATTGATTGTTTACCTATTGCCGATTACCTACTACCCATTGCCTGTTTCTTTACCCATTACCCATTACCTGTTAAAATAAACCCATTAAATCGTCGATGGTAACATCAAGTTGATCCGGGGTATTAGAAGCAGCAGCAGGTATAATCGGCATAACTCCGACCTGGGGAACTCCTTCCCAATCAATCCGTTGAAAAAAATCAGCGACGGATAGGGTTAAATTGGACTGTGATGAAGTAGTCGGATGACTCTTTTCTACCCTCGCGGGTGTACCTAACCAGTTAAGATTACTGAAAAAGTCTTGAACAGATTCACTGAGCCAACCCGGGGGATTATTCATCGCAAGACCGCTCCATCCTGTAATTTTCGCTGAATATCCCTGGCGGTGGCTCCTTCATTCAGCCAAAAACCCGCAGCATCAATCCGGTCTGGGTTTCCCAAAAGAAACTTACAATAGGTTTCTCCCATGGAATAACATTGCAGTTCGATACAACTTAGGCTTTTTTTAACCAGATTACTAAAAAATCCAGCAAATAATCCAGCATAGATATGACAAACGGGTTTGCCCACATCGCCTAAAGTCCGGGCAACGGCTGAGTCAAATAGGTTAATAAAGATACAGCCATGTTTGCGATCGCTCATGTCCACTTCCCAGCGTCCCCAACCTTGGGCAGTAAAAGGCCACCACCAAGTTTCTAGGAGAAACATCAGGTTAGACTGTCGAATACTTTGGCCATATTCGGCCTCATACCACTGCTGGAAAAAGATAGCATCCTTAACGCCCCATTCTTTGCCAATGGTATACATGATTACCGAGGAGGCGCTACCGACTTCTTCCTCTAATCCTTCGACCAAACCGATGATAAAATCTTCACTGGTAAAGATATTTCGCATTTGATTCCAGTCTGTGACCGTACCCATAGAAGGATCAAAGCTGAAAAAATCTTGAAATCGATAATGATTATGGGCTTTAGGATTACTTATTTTGAGTTTGGATTGATGCTCAACAGGATGTTGAGGGGCGGTGCTTGAAGCCATTAGCTGCATACTCCTTTTTAATCGACAGGGTTTAAAACTGGGGTCAAATTTCTCAACCTAGGACTGACAAATAGTAGGGAACACCGGAATAGGGAACATCGGAACAGGGGTATACCTTTTGCCTCTTGCTCCTTTCTTCAGTAGATTCAAATTATAGGGGATTAATTCTCCTAGCGGATGTTCTGAGTCAGTTTGATTAATGCACCTGTTGTATCTAATTTAACTCGATTCTTTGCCATGAAGCACTAGATTTTTTGAGACTCACTGACAGATAGGGAAATCAACACCACTTTTGAGGGGAGTGGGTATCAGATTTTGGAATTGATTTTTGTTTAACTTACACCGCCTACTTACTGATCTTTTGGTTGTAAGTCGGTCAGGAATTTTCCCTTAAACCAAGCGTAGGTGAGAAGGATAGTAAAGACTGTGTGAAGTGTCGCAGCCAACCACAACAATCTCCCAACCCATTCACCTCTGATTCCCAAATAAATAAGGTAGATTGCTATCAAGATATTGTAGGTGAGCATCCCCAGAACTACTTGATCGGAACTGTCAATATCGTGCGATCGCGGATAACAAGCCAATCCCAAAGCAAACAAACCAAAGCTAGCTACCCGACTTACCACAGTCCCGATACCAGAAACCCCATCCCCTAGCAACAACATAGCGACATCCGAAGGAGCGATGATTAGGGCTAAACCCGTGAGTATTTCGAGAGCAGATGCTAGACCGAGCAGCTTTTTGATCATGATTTTTCTTGCTGATTAACGACTTGCAATACCAGAGGTAATTTTCTCCATCACCTGATCAACCGTAAAACTGGCAGCTTTTTGACGTGGGGGAAACTCTTGGAAAGTGGCGATAAATTTGGCAACGATAGGCTGGGCCGCCAATACTAAAGGAATGTGATCAAACATCCAATCCCAATAGGTATTTGAGGTAATATCTGCACGCTCATAGGGATCGGTACGGAGATTAAACAGTTTTGGAACTCGCAACGTGACCAAAGGTTCGGCCCAGATTTGGCAAGTGCCTTTTACCCGTTGCTCCATGAAAACCGTCTTCCAGTGGTCATAACGCAATGCCATCAGGTCGCCATCATCACTAAAGTAAAAGTATTCGACTCGTGGGCTTTTGTCCACCTCGCCTTTGAGGTAAGGCACAAGGTTATAGCCATCCAGATGTACCTTGAAGGTTTTATTACCCGCCTGATAGCCTGTGAGTAATTTTTCCTTAATATCTGGATCACCTGCCATCGCCACAAAAGTTGGCAACCAGTCCAGATGACTCACAATTTCATTCGAGACACTACCCGGCTCAATTACACCGGGCCAGCGCACCAATTTGGGTACACGGAATGCGCCTTCCCAATTAGTATTTTTTTCACTCCGAAAAGGGGTCATCCCGGCATCAGGCCAGGAGTTGATATGGGGGCCGTTATCGGTGCTATACATGACAAACGTATTATCAGTGATACCGAGGGCATCGAGATAATTGAGCAATTCCCCAACGCACTTGTCATGGTCAATCATAACGTCGTGGTATTCTGACTGCCAGCGTCCCGACTGCCCTACACTCTCAGGCTTGGGATGGGTACGGAAGTGCATGTGGGTCGTATTAAACCAGAGAAGGAAGGGAATACCTGCCTTTACCTGACGATCGATAAAATCCTTGGCTTTGGCCAGCACTTCATCATCAATGGTTTCCATCCGCTTCTTGGTCAGCGCACCCGTATCGACAATGGTTTGAGTCCCGTCTGGGTTGGCTTTACAGTCGAGGACACCGCGCGGGCCAAACATTTTCTTGTAATTAGGAAAATCTGCGGCCGGGGGATAGTCTCGTAATTCCGGTTCTTCTTCTGCGTTGAGGTGATAGAGATTACCAAAAAATTCGTCGAAGCCGTGGTTGGTGGGCAGCATTTCGTCTTTATCGCCCAGGTGGTTTTTGCCAAATTGTCCGGTGGCGTAACCCAAGGGCTTCAGGAGTTCGGCAATAGTCGGATCTTCAGCACGCATTCCTAGATTAGCTCCAGGCATCCCGACTTTACTTAAGCCCGTGCGAAAAACACATTGGCCTGTGATAAATGCCGAGCGCCCGGCTGTACAACTCTGCTCGGCGTAGGAGTCGGTAAATAGCATCCCCTCTTTGGCAATCCGATCAATATTAGGGGTTTTATAGCCCATCAAACCGTGAGTATAACAACTGATGTTGGATTGACCAATATCATCACCCCAAATGATGACAATGTTTGGTTTTTTATCGGTCATTTTTAGTTGCTCCTTGGATCTAGAATTGTATTGATATGGTAATCGCCTTTAATTTTATCGGAGTTTCAAAATTTCAGGCACAATTTGAACAACAATGATATTGGTTGAACCTGTCACCATAAATTGAACACCATTCTGAAATACTTCTACATTATCCTGGTATTTTAGAGGTAATGTCATAGGAAATTTGCAATCTTAATATATTGACATAATTACTAAAATGTGTATAACAACAATACTGACCAGAATATTGATATCTAATGAGTAAAAGGCTAACAAATTGCCCTGAATTAGTCTATCAACGGCTTCTGTTTTAACCAACCAAAAATTTGAGAAACCGTTAAATTAATATCAATTGATTCTAAAATGGGTAACTTTTCTGCTGAATCAATCTTATAATTCTTCAAAATTTGATTGGGTTGAAATACAAAAATTGATCGTTCATCTGGATCAATTAACCATCCCAATTTACAACCATATTCTAAACAATGCAGAATATTATCGATGACTTTTGTTAATTTTTGATTGGGTGATAAAATCTCAATAGTCCAGTCAGGGAAAGAATCAAATTGATTAGCAATTTCTTCTTCTGGGGTTAGGGGTATTCTATTCCATAAAAAGACAGCAATATCAGGTACAACAGAACGCCCGCCAAAAGTACAACGGAGTTCCGGCAAAGCATAAGCAATTTTAGAAGGTTCTGCTATTTGGTTGATCGTTTCACAGAATTTATATTGTAGTTTACTATGTTGTCCTTGAGGCATTGGTTTTTGTCTGATTTTACCATCAATATATTCCCAAGCAGGAGATTCATCAATATAATATTGTTGAAGAAAAGATTCTAGACTTAAGGATTTAAGTTGGGTGGTAGTCATGGCAAATCTAAGGTATTATTTTACATTTTATAGCAGTTTTAAGATATTATCGGATATTCTGATGTTCTAACAATAGTGGGAATACCAAAACCAAAAGCAATTAACGAGAGACAGGTGCGTATCCAAGCCATTAAGGTGCGATCAGCGGCGGCTCGACTGCGGTATTTAGCCATTTCGGTACGATCTGTGGCTAATTCATCATTAGAAAGATGTTTAGGGGGTTCTGAATTAACGGGTGGCTGATTCATAATTGTTTAGTTTTCCTGGGGTAATAAGGAGAGCATTTTCTCAAAAGAAAGATTGAGTCCGATGGCTAACATCAGAGCAAAAATCGTGACTTTGACGAAAATCAGTAATAAAGGATATTGCATAACTTTAAAAGCTTACTTTTTGTGATGATTTGTAGCTATAAAAGATGCGCGATCGCAATTTAACAAAAACTTAACTAAAAATCCTGTCCCCTCCCCTTACCAAGAGGAGGGTTAGGGTAGGGTTTTATTATGTTTTAGAAGCAGAAACAGTAGTTTCTTTTTCGGAATTTGATCCCTGAGTTCCTAACTGAATTAACTCGATTTTATAACCATCGGGATCTTCCACAAAGGCAATTACAGTGTTTCCATGTTTCATTGGGCCGGGTTCACGGGTAATTTTACCGCCTGCTGCTCTAATTTGTTCACAAGTGGCGTAAATATCATCAACACCGAGGGCTATATGACCATAACCTGTACCAATTTCATATTGTTCGACGCCCCAGTTATAGGTTAACTCAATCACGCTATGATCGGATTCATCACCATAACCGACAAAGGCTAAGGTAAATTCACCCCCTGGATAGTCTTTCTGGCGCAGTAGTTTCATTCCTAAAATATCACAGTAAAATTTTAAGGAATGGTCTAGGTTTCCCACCCGTAACATTGTGTGAAGTAGTCTCATTGTTGTTTTTTTTGGTGATGTATTTATATTAATATAACCCATTAAATCGTAGTAAGCCCTTTAGGGCTTTCTCATAGAAAGAGAGTCCTAAAGGACTCACTACTAGGCGCCCATTCCTGAATATTGTTTTAATCCCCGTTTCCATAGCCAACGGTTGATAATTAAAAACAAAATTCCCCAAAAGAACATGATCAATAAACCTCGAAATAAATCAACGGGAAATCCCACAATAATAGAAGCGGGAAAATAAATTAGGTAGGGAAAGGGAGTCCATAATGTTATTTCCCGAATTAAGGGAGGAAAGACTGTTAAAGGGGCAATTATTCCTGATAAAAATATATAGGGTAAATACCAAATTTTTTCAATAGCACTGGCTCTTTCTATCCAAAATGACAATAAAGCAAAGGTATATTGAATAATAAACCGTAGCATAAAAGCTAAAATTAATACTAATAAAAATAATAAGGTTTGTCCTAAACTGGGTATCCAAAAAGATTCAGGATAGAGGGCAAAAAATAAAAGAATTAGCCCAACAATAAAGGGAAAACGGGCAAATCGTTCGGCAATATGGCTAAGAAAATGATGCCAAACTGGATCAATGGGTTGTAATAATCGAGGGGAAAGTTTTCCTTGAATTACTTCTTTTTCAAACTCCCAAATTACCCAAACTACATTACTTTGTCGGACAATAAAAGCAGCCAAAAAATATCGAGCAAATTCAATAGAAGTGAGTCCAATATTACCTGTTTCGGAGGCTTTTATCCAAATTCCCATTAAAATAAAAGGTAAGGAGCCAGACAATACCCAGAAAAATAATTCGGCTCGATATTCAACCATATAAGCATAGTAGGTTGATAGGAAAGTTCGAGCTATTTTTAAAATATGTTTCATAATATTATTCAATTAAAATTATTTTTTTGACGAAAAGTTCTGAAGTTTTATCTATTTTTAACATTTGTTTTAATTTTGACCATTGTTGTCTTCTATTTAAAAGAGAGGATATTAATAATTTCCAGCCTTGAGCAGAAAACAAAGATTTTGAGGAAAAACAAATAGCGTTTTTAACTTTAGCTCTTTTTAATGCCACCAGACTCCAATGCAGTTTCAGATAATCCCTAATATGTTCAAGTCTAGGGAGTTGGATCTGATATTTTTGATTAACCAATTTATAGATTTTTTCCTTAATTAAAATATTAGTATCTAATCGCTTTTTTAGGGATATTTTTTGATTAAAAGCTCCTGGCCAAATTGTACGATAGGCTAAACACTGATTAATAAAAATTGCATCTCCAAATTGAGAAATTTTAATCCAAGAATCAATATCATCACAATTAGTATCTAAACTCGAATCCCAGCCGCCGGATTTGATAAATGCTTCTTTGGAATAGGCAACTTGAATCGGGGTTCCAAATGGCACTTGTTCCAATAACATTCCATAGTGAATATCTTCCTGGGGAATATAATAAACTTTGCCAGGGCCGGTTAAACGAGTCCGACCTAATTCTTTACCATTCGGGTCTACTTGACTTGCTGACACCGAACAAATTACCGCCTGGGAGGATGAATTTTGATTGACTTTGTTTTGATAAGTTTTAATTGCTTTGCTCATTTCTTCAATGCAATTAACAGCCAAATAATCATCATCATCTACTGGTTTAATCCAGTCTCCAGAAGCGGCTCTAACTCCAGCATTCATTGTGGCAGAATGACCGAGATTACTGGGGTTACGATGATAAACTAAACGGTGATCTCCCTGTTGAATTAAGGAGGAAGATAAACTACGAACATAGTCTTCTGTTTGATCAGAGGAAGCATCATCAGCAACAACAACTTCACAAGGAATTGTTTGTTTCAATGCGGAATCAATTGCCCGTTTCAGTAAAGCAATGCGGTTATAGGTTGTAATCACGATGCTAAACTTCATCGGACTGCCTCGCTTAATGGTCTGCTAATTCTGTTATTATTAGCCTAACATATTTAGGGATCTCCTATATTGTTGTTTTTAGGATCGTCGGAGGCTGAATATTAAAAGCTCACAAAGTTTCCATGCAAACCGTAGGGAATATGATGTTTTAAGTGTAATCGAGCGATCGCACCTTTGCTCAAATCACGACTATCCAAAATCACAATCTCGGAACGATGATTTTGGGAATCATACACTACTGTTAACACCCATCCATCATCTTCGGCGATCGCATTTTTACGCGGTACAAATATAGGTTCACTGACAAATCCTGCGGGTGCTGCACTCCATAATTGACGCTGATTGGTGTTTAAATCTACTTTCAAAATCGCCTGTAAGGGGGCATTTATTTCGGCATCGTGGGCGGCTGCTAAATATAAATAACGATAGGGTCTACCGACATAATTCGGATGTAAAGTCGGAAATTCACAACAGCGAGATTCAATCAGTTGACGTTCTACTTTTTTTGTAGTTAAATTTAAAGAAAAACGCCATAATTGTCCCGGATCTAATAGACTAAAATCCGTTTCTCGATAATCTTGATTTGGGCTAATTTGGGATAGGGATTTATAACAAATAGAATCCACAAAAATAGTATCATCTTGTTCATAAGCATTGGCATGATGAAACACAAATCCCAAGGGCATTTCAAAATATTGAATTTTGCCATTTTTACCCCTGGGAATTACAATAATTTTAGTCGGTTTTTTGGTTTGAAAGTTAATACATTCTCCCGCACCCGATAATCCCAATAAATAGGGAATGGGATTAAACTGGACTGGATTTTGGAAGAAAATACAATAATTAGGAGTAATAGCAAAATCGTGAATAAAAGCAAATCCAGGTACAGAATGAACCTGTTTTCTGAGTAACTTTCCTTGAGTAGAGATTTCATAAATTGTAATGGTGGTTGATAACATCGGTTTAATCGAAAAATTGACTAAACAGGGTTCACCGCCATTCCATTCACAATTAGGATCAATTCGAGGATGGGCTGAAAAGGCATCTCCGGGTTCTAAAATTCCCTCTAAATTATCAATTCCAATGGTTTCTAAGGTATTTGCATCCAGATGATAGGGTTGGGCAGCTTCCCATAATGCTAATAGTTTTCCCGCCCAATAAATAACACTTGTATTAGCAATATTTTTGATTTTTAAATCCATAAAATTTGCTAACCATCCCCCAGCTTTTTGGGTTCCAAATACACCACGATAGAGAATTTTTCCGGCTTTTTGTTCTTCTAAATAACCTTGAGTTTTGACAAATTTATTACAATAGTGGGCCGTACCTTTGGTAAAGCGAATCGCAGAAATCATGCCATCGCCATCAAAGGGATGACGAAAATTTTGTCCATTTATATCTAATAAGCCTGGGCCATTTCGATAGAGGGTTCCTTCTAGTTCAGTCGGAATTTCTCCTTCAATATCTTCAATCCAATAGTCGTATTCATGGGGTTGAGAAAGATATCCTTTTGCCCAATCTTGGGTACTATAGGATAAGGTTTTTGTGGAATTTTCTGGCTGAGAAATTATATTTTTCATTGTCTCTTAATTAAGGATTTACGGTTAATTGATCAAGTTCTGAGGGTTGAATACTGACCATTGGAGGTTCGATTTCTGCATTACTATTGGGCAACCAATGAATTAGGGGAATAGGTAATAGGGTACTTAGGTTAGTAATCATTACCAGTAACCATAATTGGTCAAAATTGGTTTCCGTAATTCCTAAATAATAGGTAAGGATACCACCTAATTGATAAGAAATTAAACCTGCTAAATTAGAAACCGACATTAATAGGGCAAATAATGTGGCTTCTACCCCGGGAGGACAGAGGCGAGCAGCTAATATCAAAACAGGCATATAGGCAATTTGTCCCATCACGGTTAGGATTAAACTATCCCCCAAACTAAACCAATGATCATCAATTCCTAAGGTTCGGTTGGTGTGGGTGACTAATAGTAACATGGTCATCCCTAATAAGGTGGAAATAATTGTTGACCAAAAAAAGATTGTCCGAAAAGGAACGGACTTAAAAAATCTTTGAAATAGCCAAATTCCGAGTAAGGAGGCAATACTTGTAACTAAACGAACTCGCCCTAAAAATTCGGGTTGAAATCCTAATTCATTAGTGGTAAAAAAGAAAAATGCAGAATCAGCCGTGGGTGTGGCTTGCCAAAGAAAAATAAAGGCTGTAGGCAACCAAATTGATTTTTGGGTGATGGCTTGACGCAGATTTTTAATTTGAGATTTAACCGTTTGCCAATTGGAGGGTTGACCCTGAAATTCTTCTGCAATTAATCCCGCCACCATGGAAGTAATTAAGGGAAAAGTTGCTGTAATTAAAAATATGGTTTGCGGGGGAAATTGCTCTAATAAAAACCCCCCTAAATAGGCGGTAATTAATCCGCCAATAGCCGACGCTCCCCAGGAAGCGGATTGCAGCGAACCAATATTATTAATTGATTCGTGACGGGCTCTTTCAACAACTAAGGAATCGACAATTACATCGCCAATGGCCACGGAAAGGGAACTCAAGGCAATCGCCCCCGTAGCGGCTAAAGGAGTATGAACAATTGTGGCCATAGCCACCCAGGATAAGGCCCCCAATATTCCTGATAGGATTAAATAGGGACGACGGCGATAACCGAAAATCGGCAGACCGTCGGAAATAAAGCCAAATAGGGGTTTAATAATCCAGGGAATCGCCACAATTCCCAGTAATATTGACACTTCCGCCGGACTCATTCCCAGTTCATCCTTGAGGAAAAAACTCACCCCTAAACGGGCCAGTCCTAAAATTCCCTGGACAAAGTACACCAGTAAAATGGCTATCAGTTCTGGGGTTGGCTCGTTGTCAAAAAATATGGTTTTCTTAAAGAATTGCTTGGTTTTGGCGATGCTTGTTGCAGTCATCAGGATTTTGTAAACAAAAATTAAGAAATATGAATATATTTATCATAACCTACGGATCTACACTCCTAATCAGTTAACAGTCATCAGTCATCAGTCATCAGTCATCAGTCATCAGTTAACAGTCATCAGTCATCAGTCATCTCTTTACTGTTAACTGACAACCGATAAATTTTACGGTGATAACTGATAACTTCTGCACTGATAACTGATAGCTGTTTACTGATAACTGATTTACAGTACCCTTAAAATACTAGGAATACTGTCAATTTCATCAAAACCTTTAATTTCACTTAAAGCTTGATTAAAATTACCCTCCAAAACATCATGGGTAACTACAACAATTTCTGCTAAATTTTCATGAAATCCCGTTTGTACAATTGATTCTATACTGACATGATGCTGACCAAAACAAGTTCCTAATTTTCCAATTACCCCAGGAGAATCCTTGGTTAGAAACCGAGTATAAAAACGGGTGACTAAATCCTCCATCGGCGCAATTTTACAGTAATGTTGATGGGTACAATTCATCATTTCATGGGGAATAATCGGATTAACAACTTCTGCTTCTTGCATTTGTAAAACAGCAACAATATTTAAAATATCAGAAACTACCGCACTCGCCGTAGGCCCCGATCCGGCTCCTCTGCCAAAAAACATCACCTGTCCAATCGGTTCCCCTTCAACTAAAATGGCATTATAAACATCATTAATACTGGCTAAAGGATGGGATAAGGTCACTAAAGTCGGATGAACTCGAACCGATAATAAATCCTGATCGGGAGTCGCCTGGGGACTGCGGGATGCGATCGCTAATAACTTAATCACAAATCCCAATTTTTCCGCATAGGTGATATCCGTCGCCGTTACCTTTCTAATTCCTTCACAGTAAACCTGTTCTAACTTAATTCTGCCTCCAAAAGCTAGGGATGCCAGAATCGCAATTTTATCCCCCGCATCTAAGCCATCAATATCGGCGGTGGGGTCAGCTTCTGCATATCCTAACCGTTGAGCATCCGCTAAGACTTCGGAGAAATCTGCCCCTTCATTTTTCATCCGGGTCAAAATATAGTTAGTTGTGCCATTAATAATTCCGGTGACTGTTTGAATTCGATTCGCACCCAAGGATTGTTTTAACGGTTGAATCACCGGAATCCCACCCCCAACGGCGGCTTCTAACATCACATAAACCCCTTTTTTATTCGCCGCATCAAAAATTTCACTCCCATAACGGGAAATCACGGCTTTATTGGCGGTGACAATATGCTTGCCATTTTCAATCGCTTGGAGAATTAGCGATCGCGCTGGTTCCAAACCCCCGATTAATTCCACCACAATATCAATGGCTGGATCAATCACAATTGTTTCTAAATCCGTTGTCAGTATATCTTCTGGTATATTGACACTCCGGGGTTTAGAAAGCGATCGCACCCCCACCCGATGCAAACTTAATTCCGATAACAAGGGATGACGACCCTCCGGGTTGGACAGAATTTCAACCACTCCGGTTCCAACTGTTCCCAGTCCTAATAAACCAATTTTAAAAACCACGATTCTAAACCATCCCTAACGCAAGGCTACACTTCTCATTTTTACATTAGAGGTTGACAATCTTGATGAATATGATCACCTAATTGATCTTCTTTTTAACAGACCAGATACTAAATTACCCTATTTTGTTGATTAATTAATTAATTTTTTTCCCGATTAAGTGCTACTAAAACCGCTTGCTGGCTGACATTTTTGTAAACTGTTTCTAAATATTGCATCACAATATCTATGTCAGATAACGTAGAACGATTTGTAGATTTAATTCCTATTGTAGCTAAATTTATTGCCCCTAAAATATCAAGTACCGTTTCACTACTCGGAGGAGGTGTAATCACAACTAAAGCGGAATCTAGCTGTTGAGAGTAATTCCAAAATTGATCTAATTTCAAGGAATTAGGATTAGATTTTATAGTGATTTCTTCCGAGGTAGCAACGTTAATTTCATCTTGACTTTGACCTCGCAACTGTCGTAAAGAATTAATAATTTGTTCGGCACTTTTTCCCCTAAGTTGAAACAAAACAAAAGGATCTTCACTAAAGCGATCGCCTAACATATAATAAACTGCGGCAATATGTTTACAGGGATTAGCTTGATCTGGACAACTACATTCAGAATGAACATTCTCTAGGGAAAAAGGAAATAATCTTAACCCATTGGCGGCAAATACATCCTCAATATCCTGTGGCATTTCTCCCGCTAATAATTTAGCACTAAAAATTGCCCGTTGTGATAGAGTTGTAATAATATAATTCCATTCTTCATCACTAAATATATCCAACCACAAGGAAACGGTATAAGGTTCGATTTGAGTCCCCTGAACCTGTGCTAAAACTTTTTGATCTTTAAATTCAATCTTTAAAACATTACCTTCTCTAGCGTAATTTCTGGCTCGTTCCAAGCGTTTTTTGAACCGATATTTGTCCAATAAATCTAACCATTGTTGTGACCACCATTCCTGACTCATTTTGTCCTCCTTCTAGTTGTTGCGCTTTAGCGCAGATAGTTGTTGCGCTTTAGCGCAAATAATTGTTATAAGATAAGATGCGCTTCAGCGCAACAACGGTGCTACAACGGAATTTATTCGTCAATAATTGAGTCCCGATCTAATATTAATAGATTTCTGAGTTGATCGGTATCTAAAGCTGTTAACCAATCTTCTCCCGCACTGACAACCTGTTCCGCTAACGCTTTTTTACTTTCAATTAAATCATGGATTTTTTCTTCTAAAGTTCCTGTACAAACAAACTTATGTACTTGTACATTTCGGGTTTGACCAATTCTAAAAACTCGATCTGTCGCTTGATTTTCCACTGCTGGATTCCACCATCGGTCAAAGTGGAAAACATGATTCGCCCGGGTTAAATTTAAACCTACTCCTCCAGCTTTTAACGATAATATCATAATCGGTGGAGCTTGGGGATCATTTTGAAACCGATCAATCATTTCTTCCCGTTTATTTTTTGAGGTACTTCCATATAAAAATAATATTTCTCGGTTGAAATAATCTTCTAAATAGGGTTGTAATACTTTTCCCCATTCAGCAAATTGAGTAAAAATTAAAGCCCGATCTCCTTCGGCTAAAACCTCATCTAACATTTCCGTCAAACGTTGTAATTTTCCCGAATATTGGGTCTTAATTATATCTGATTTTTTACTATTTTTAACTTTAGCTTCGATTAAAACTGGATGGTTGCAGAGTTGTTTAAGTTTTACTAATAGAGCTAAAATCATCCCTCGACGTTGAATTCCTTCCGCATCATCAATTTTTGCTAAGGAGTCATCGACAATCTTTTGATATAGGGTTGCTTGTTCAGTTGTTAATAGACAAAATACTATATTTTCCTGTTTTTCGGGTAAATCTTGAATAATATCCTTATCGGTTTTTAACCGACGTAAAATAAAAGGTTGAACAAGCGATCGCAAAATCTTTAAAGAGTCCGTATCCCCATATTTTTCAATGGGAATAGCAAACCGTCGTTGAAAAAATAGCCGTTGTCCTAAATACCCTGGATTTAAAAAATCCATAATTGACCACAATTCCGAGAGGCGATTTTCTACCGGAGTTCCTGTTAATGCTATTTTGAAAGATGCGTTAATATTTCTAACAGTTTTGGATTGTTTAGCATCGGGATTTTTAATATTTTGAGCTTCATCTAATACCAATCCTTGCCAAGTTACCCCTTGCAATTCTTTCTCGTCTCGGAAGGTTAAGGGATAACTGGTAATCACTAAATTTTTATCTTGAATTATTTTAGCAAAATTTTTACCTTTGGCGCGTTTATCGCCATGATGAACCATAACTTTTAAGGTCGGACTAAACTTTTTAACCTCCCGTTCCCAATTCCCTAAAACCGATGTTGGACAAACCAATAAAACCGGATTTTCTAAACTATTTTGTTCTTTTAAATGCAGTAAAAAAGCAATAAATTCTATGGTTTTTCCCAAGCCCATATCATCAGCTAAACAAGCTCCTAAACCCCATTTTTCTAGGAAAGACAACCAACCTGCACCTCTAGCTTGATAGGGTCGTAATTCCCCTTGAAAATCTTTAGGATTTGGAATCGGTTCTAAGTTACGATTATTGGTTAAAGTATTCAATAATTCCTGTAATTTTCCTCCCGCTTCAAAGTTAACAACGGGTAATTTTTCAATCATTTGAGTATCTCCCGTTGATAACCTTAACGCATCTTCTAAAGAAAGAGTCATTTCATCTTTTCTTTGACTAAAAAATATCTTTGCCGATCTAATATCCGATTCCCGTAACTCCACCCATTCCCCATTAATTTCTACTAACGGACTTTCCTTAGCAACTAAGCGATCAAATTCCGCTTTAGTCATGGTTTGACCACCAATTGATAATTGCCATTTAAAGTTAAATAAACTTTTTAATCCTAATCTTTCATTGGTTTTTAATTTAGGCGTTTCTGCTTTAATACTTAATCCTAATCGACTCGCCCACCCCTCTCGATTTGCTAAACTGGGAGGTAATATTACCCCTAAACCACTATCAGTAAAACGCCAAGCATAGCTTTTCAAGAATTGATAAGCTTGTAAAGGATTTAAACTACAGCTTTGGGGGCGTGCTTGCTGTAAACTGGTTTCAATTACCGGATATAATTTTGAAGCCAATCCTAAGCCTTTTAACAGGGTTTCCTGGGGATGTTTAATCGTTCTCCCTCGATAATTAAACGAGTCAACGGGATGATTCCAAACAATATTAGAATTAACAATAAATTCAGGTTGATCAATAGCTTGTAGACAATATTCTAATTGCCAATTAGGATTATATTCTGTGGGAGGATGTAAATGAAAAGCCGTCGCAAATAGATTGGGTTCAGATAAAGAATATTGTAGGGGAGCAGTCCAATTTTTTAAAGCGGTTTCTAGGGATTCTATTTCTGTTAATTCGGCATTAATAGTATTTTCCTGTTCTCCTAAACTTTGTAACCATTTCTGCCAAATTGGAAGTGATACAATCGCTTTTTTATTAACTTCCTTGGCTACATTTCTCACCTGTTGATCAATCATTACCGATAAAAAATTAATAATAATATCCTGAGCAGATAGGGGCAAATTAATCGCTAAACTATCACCTGCTATTAACTCCTGATACACTTGACAAACCCTTGGCATTTGTTGGGCAAAACGCAATAATCGAGCTTGATCAATAGCACTATCAAGAAGCGGTTGCCATTGAGATATAATAGTTTGATCAGATTGTTGAATTAATCCAGGTAAAAATTTAGATCTAGCTAATAAATCCAAACTCCAACGAGCAATATGTGACCAAAAACGTAGATCTTCCCCCAGGTCGGAATCAGATGTTATAACGGTATTCAAGGGTAGGGATTGTAAAAATTGAAACGCTTGTTTAGGATTAAGAGAAATTCCCGTAATTTGCCAAGGATAAAGATAGGATTTAGGAATATTAGTTGTAGCAGAATAAATCGGAGTCAGGTCTCCAGATTCAGAAATATCTGTTGGTAACGCTATAATTTGTTGGGATAGAATATTTGATAACCCAATATTTTTTAATAAGGGTTGAGTCAATAATTCTGTATCATTTAAAGCAAAAGGATAGGGAAAAATTGCTTCTGAATAAAAGGACTCCGACGGGACTCGCCGCCAGGTTTCTGCCCAAAGGAAAAAACACCCCTTCGACGTCATGCACCAACTTCCATGTAAAATTGCCATCTAGTCAACCTGTAACTGTGCTGTATTGATTATATTCTGTCTTGATTCATTAAAACATAATTTAAAAATTAGAGATTTAATTAAGAATCAAAACTATTGAAGATTTTTGAGGAGTATTTCATTCTCTTATTTTTAGATCAAGTGATTGAATTTAAGTTGACCCGCTTTCATCTTCTACTTGAAACTCGGTTTTTTTAAAACGTTCAGTTGATGTTGCAAAAATCTTAGGTAATTGTTGAGTATATTCTTGACAAGCTTTAATAATAATCTGCTCAGACTGTTTAACATATTCTTGTATATCAAGATGAATGACCCCATCAGCGAGGAGTTGATCAATCTTGTCATCACTGATTTCAATCGAAAACATCCGTTGCCAAATAGACAAAAAGCCAAATAACGCATAAGTGGCATAGGTCTTGCTCGTATTATTACAGCCACATAAGATTGTTATGGTAAAATTATAACTGTGTAATATTTTATTTATTGACTGGTTACTGGTGAGAGTTATGAACAGGACTTTATTGATTGCTGGAACGGATACAAATGTGGGGAAAACAGTGTTAACAACGGCGTTAATTTCCTATTGGCAAACCTATTATTTGTCTCGAACTTTAGGGGTATTTAAACCGATTCAAACGGGAGAGGGCGATCGGGAATTGTATACTCAACTTTTTGATTTAGGTCAGTCGATTGAAGACATTAATCCTTTGCATTTTAAAGCCCCTCTTGCTCCTCCAATTGCAGCCGAAATGGAAGGAAAAATAGTCGATTTAAAGTTAGTTTGGTCGCATTTCTGTCAGTTGCAAGAGCGTCTGGATTTTGTATTAATAGAAGGGTTGGGGGGGTTGGGTTCTCCGGTGACGAATGAATTAATAGTTGCTGATTTGGCACGGGATTGGCATTTACCGACTATTTTAGTGGTTCCGGTTCGTTTAGGTGCGATCGCTCAGGGGGTGGCTAATGTGGCTTTAGCTCGACAAACGGGGGTATTTCTGAAAGGTTTAGTCTTAAATTGTGTCGAACCTATTTCAGAGCAGGATATTGAAAATTGGACTCCTACCAATCTGATAGAATCTTTAACCCAAATTCCAATTTTAGGAATTTTACCCCATCTTGATACACCAACGGATCGAGAAAAACTGACTCAAATTGCTGCAAATTTAGACATAGAAACTATTTTTAATTAATCACAAAGATGTAGGGGCGGGTTCTGTAATAATTTATGTTCAGCACAAATAATCTGAAAAACCCGCCCAGACTCAGCATTGATTTTCAGTTAATCTGGAATTTTATTGGGTAATAGTTGGGGAGAGTTGAGGTAGGTTATTCGTAAAGTTATAAAGATTAATTCGGAACCCGCCCCTACAAACATTAAAATAATGTTACAATTAATTTTAGATCCTTAAATAGATTTTTCAGATTTTCTGTATACCGATGGTTTCTACAATTCCCAGCTTAAATTCAGTCAATAACTCACAACTGCGACTAGATATCCGTAACTTACAGCCGCAGTTAATCGAATGGCGTCGCCACTTACATCAGTATCCTGAATTGGGATTTAAGGAAACCTTAACGGCGGAATTTGTTGCCGAAAAACTGAAAAAATGGGGAATTGAGCATGAAACCGGAATTGCTAAAACCGGAATTGTGGCTATTATTGATAGTGGAAAACCCGGGCCAGTTTTAGCGATTCGTGCCGATTTAGACGCCTTACCAATTCAAGAAGAAAATGATGTTTCTTATAAATCTCAACATCAGGGAATTATGCACGCCTGCGGCCATGATGGTCATACGGCGATTGCTTTAGGAACTGCCTATTATTTAGCCCATCATCGCCATAGTTTTCAAGGGTTAGTTAAAATTATTTTTCAACCCGCCGAAGAAGGGCCAGGGGGTGCTAAACCGATGATTGAAGCGGGGGTTTTAAAGAACCCTAATGTGGATGGTTTAATTGGATTACACCTATGGAATAATTTACCTTTAGGAACTATTGGAGTCCGTAGCGGGGCGTTAATGGCGGCCGTAGAAAAATTTCAATGTACAATTTATGGAAAGGGCGGACATGGGGCAATTCCCCATCAAACTATTGATTCCATTGTGGTTGCCTCCCATATTGTTTTAGCCCTACAAACCATTGTTTCTCGGAATGTTAATCCCTTAGATGCAGCCGTTGTTAGTGTGGGTTCCCTTCATGCTGGAAATACCGATAATGTGATTGCGGATAGTGCTAAAATGTTGGGAACAGTGCGGTATTTTAATCCTAGCTATAAAGGGTTTTTTGGGAGTCGAGTTGAACAAATTATTGCCGGGGTTTGCCAAAGTCATGGGGCGAGTTATGAACTTAATTATGCCTCTTTATATCCTCCGGTGATTAATGATAAACGGATTACGGAGTTGGTACAAAGTGTGGCGGAAACTTTAGTTGAAACTCCCGCCGGACTTGTGCCAGAATGCCAAACTATGGCGGCGGAAGATATTGCCTATTTTCTCCAAGCTGTTCCGGGTTGTTATTTCTTTTTGGGTTCGGCAAATGCGGATAAAAATTTAGATTTTCCCCATCATCATCCCCGTTTTAATTTTGATGAAACGGTCTTAGCTATGGGCGTAGAAATGTTTGTGCGCTGTGTGGAAAAATTCTGCGTTGGTAATCATTTAACAGTTAACAGCTAGTAAAGACGCGCCATGGCACGTCTCTACTTATATAGCAACCGTCAAGGCAGTTAGGATACCAGACGGATTTTAGAACCCAGACGGTGAAGTATTTTCCCCCTAAGCCCCCCGTACACGGGGGGTTTGGGGGGGCTGTTCCCAGATCCGGCGTTCCCAGATCCGGCGTTCCCTGCTATAACTGAATTATTGGCAAAACTCAAATTTAGCAAGGTCTTTGGGTAAGGATGGAGCATAGGGAACTTTGACCCCTTTGGGTGCTAAAATACCAATTCCATAAACACATCCATCTTTGCGGCTACAACTGGTCATATTAAGATTAAGTTCATAAATATTAGCAGCCGGAGGTTTAAATGGCATCACAGATAAAGTATCTTTTTCTGATTGTAAAACCTTCCCATCCAGGGTTTTAATACTTAAATTTACATCGGTACAATTTTCGTCACAATAGCCAACAAATAAATATTCTATCGCAGGATCAAGTCTAATGGTTAGAGGAGCATTCGCCTTCGCCGGCCCCTTACGGACAATCGGCCAAAATGCCAATTCAAAACCGTCTCTCCCCGCATCCTTAACTACTTCTTTGAGTTTACAAACGACTGTTTTCTCATCTGCGGTGAGTTCCCTAGCAACCGCAGTCCCCAGGAACACTGTACCCAACAAAAGCGCAAATCCAGGCAAGATAAAATGTTTGCTGTTCATCGATAATTTTTGGGAAGGGATGGTATGTCGCAAAATTGAAAATACTCAGGAGGATATCATACTTTGGCACAATTGTTACTGGCATTATGGGCTTTTAAATCATCTATCGTAAATAGACTCTGAAATTCTAAGCCTTCCTGCTGATAGAGTTCCCCGCCCCCCTGTTGTCTGTCTACTAAAGCGATAATATGATGGGCCTGATATCCCGCATCCTGTAGGCGTTTGACCGCTTTCATTGCCGATTGTCCCGTAGTCACCACATCCTCAAGGACTACCACCTGGGCGTCAGGGGGTAAAGTTGGCCCCTCAATATAGGCCTGGGTTCCATGTCCTTTGGCTTCCTTGCGAACAATTAAGGCAAAAACTGGCCGATTTTGATAGGCAGAAACCACACTCACCGCCGAAACCATCGGGTCAGCACCGAGGGTTAATCCGGCCACCGCTTGGGTATCTTCGGGTAACATTGCTAATAATAAACGGCCAATAGCCAAAGCTCCATGGGGATGCAAAGTGACTTGTTTACCATTAATATAGTAGGAACTCTGTTGACCGGAAGAAAGTACAAAATCTCCTTCTTTATAGGCGAGTTGACAAAATAAATCCAGTAGCCAATGGCGCAGGGTTGCTAAGTCCGTTGTGGCGACAGACTCATTCAGAATTACCGGATGTTGATGTTGATCCATTGATGATTAGACGGGATTGAGTGCATTTTCTTAGTTTACTATAGAAATTGATGAATTTATAAAGATTTATAATTTATTATCAAAATTAAGAGTTGCTATTTAGGAAAAACTGGCCTAGGATAGAGACAGGTTTCTCTGGATAGGTTAGAAATATGAATCGGAAACAAACGCGCCTCCTCAAATTGCAACCTTTTGCACAAATTCCGGTTCTATTCACTCCCCGGGTAGTCCTTCCATCGGTACTGTTAGTTTGCCTATTTCCCACTTCAATTGTGGCACAAACGATTATTCCGGCACAGGATGGAACCGGAACCCAAGTCATTCATCAGGGAAATCAGTTTAAT
Source organism: Planktothrix agardhii NIES-204 (assembly GCA_003609755.1). Taxonomy (NCBI): domain Bacteria; kingdom Bacillati; phylum Cyanobacteriota; class Cyanophyceae; order Oscillatoriales; family Microcoleaceae; genus Planktothrix; species Planktothrix agardhii. The sequence goes on along the minus strand of AP017991.1, from coordinate 3,298,534 downwards.
ATTAATGGCGGCAGTTTATCGGGAAATGGAGCAAATTTATTCCATAGTTTTGAAAAGTTAGGACTATCTCAGGGTCAAATTATTAACTTTATTTCTAATCCTAAAATTCAGAATATATTAGGACGAGTTACCGGGGGAGAAGCCTCTTTTGTTAATGGATTAATTCAAGTTACGGGCGGAAATTCTAACCTATTTTTAATCAACCCGGCGGGAATTGTTTTTGGAGAAAATGCCAGTTTAAATATTCCTGCCTCTTTTACCGCTACGACAGCAAGTTCGATTGGATTTGGGAATCAAAATTGGTTACAAGCTATCGGGGAAAATCAATGGCAAACCTTAGTCGGAACTCCTAGGGATTTTGTGTTTAATTCCGAAAATCCTGGGAGTTTAGTTAATTTCGGAAATCTCACGGTTTCCCCTGGAGAGAATATAACATTATTAGCAGGAACGGTTTTAAATACCGGAACAATATCCGCACCCGCCGGAAATATTACTATTGCGTCGGTGACTGGGGAAAATTTAGTTCGACTTTCCCAGGACGGACATTTATTAAATTTAGAATTAACTTCAGATATTCCTCAAAATAATTCTACCTTTACCGCCTTATCTTTACCGGAATTACTCACTGGAGGAAATTCAGTTAGTGCGAGTCAAGTTAAGGTTAATGAACAGGGTCAGGTTATTTTAACTGCTTCGGGAATTACAGTTCCCACCACACCTGGAACTACGATTTTATCAGGAACTATTGATGTCAGTTCACCCAATCAAAGCGGGGGAAATCTTCAGTTAACAGGGGATAGGATTGGCTTAATTAATAGTACCTTAAACGCATCGGGATTAACCGGAGGAGGAACAATTTTAATCGGGGGAGACTATAAAGGATTAGGGGATTTTCCCCATGCCCAAAAAACCTTTATTAGTCCAGATTCTTTTATTAATGCTAATGCTTTAGACACGGGAAATGGCGGTCGAGTTATTATTTGGTCTGAAGATTTAACTCAAGTTTATGGTAATATTCAGGTGCGGGGAGGAATCCAAAATGGCAATGGCGGATTTGTTGAAACCAGTAGTCGCGGTATTTTAGATATTAACACCGCCCCCGATATTTCAGCCCCTGTCGGGTTAGGAGGAACCTGGTTACTTGACCCAAATAATATTGATATTGTTGATGATACGAGGGGAAATACAAACCTGAATCAAAATCCTTTACCCACGGGTGAATTACTATTTAATACCAGCGATGATAATGGAAGATTAAGTGTTTTTGTATTGAAGTCGGCGCTAAGTGAAGGTAATGTTGTTGTAGAAACCGGGGATGTGGGAACCAATTCCCAAGATGGGAATATTACCTTTCAAACTTCCTTTGATTTTGATGGAATTGGGGGGAAAGAAGTTTAACCTTAAATGCGGCGGGGAATATTATTCTGAATGGACAAACTATTAGGGATAGTATCCCGAATGATAGTGATAAATTAAACCTGAATTTTAATGCAGATTTTGAGAATAATAATAATGGTGCTATTTATATTAAAAACGCTACCCTCGATACAAAGGGAGGAGATTTTACCGCAACGGGTCGAGGAAATGTCCTATTCCATTCTGGAGTTTGGATTGATAATAGTCAAATTAATACCTTGGGGGGAAACATCACCCTAGATGGCATTGCGGTTAATAACCAACCCTTTAATCATGGGATTCTATTAACGAATAGTAGCTTAAATTCTGGCAATGGAAATGTTAATTTAACTGGAACCAGTGGTCTACAAACCGAGACTAATATAGGAGTTTGGTTAGAACAATCTACTATTAATTCAGAGGCAGGAAATATTAGTATTGTTGGCAATAGTAAAGGCAGTCAAACCAATAATATTGGTGTTTTACTCAATAATAATTCTACCTTACAAAGCAGAACAGGGAATATTACCTTAACTGGAAGTAGTGAGAATGGATTAAATAGTTTTGGTGTGAATTTGAACCAAAGTAATATTTCAACCGTTGATGGTACAATTAAAATCACAGGAACTCCCGCCGGAATCAATAATAGCGTGGCAGTTTATATTAGTGATAGTAATATTGCTTCAACCGGAACTGGAAATATTGATTTAAACGGAAATAATAACGCCACAGGAAATAATAATGACGGAATTTCTATATTAAATAACTCCCTAATTTCTTCCACAGGAACCGGAAATATTACCTTATCGGGGGTTAGTGGTCAGGGTAATATTAGCGAGGGAATTTTTATCGCGAATGGAAAAATACAAACCCTAAATAGTGATATTAAAATTAACGGTTTGGGACAGGGTTTAACCTCAAGTATAGGAATTTTTATTGGGGATGGAGGTGAAATTGTTTCTACTGGAATTGGGAATATTAATTTAGATGGACTTAGTATTGCTACGGGGAATAGTAGTCATGGAATTGCCCTATTTGGAGGTGCAAATATTACCGCGACAGCAACGGGAAATATTAATTTAGTGGGAAGTAGTAGTCAAACTCCCGATAGTCATGGGATTTTGATTTTAGATAACCCTATTATTGGGGTTATTAATGGAAATCTGAATTTAACTGGAGTGAGTTCATCTTCTTTAGGTGGACAGGGTATTTTATTGGGAAATAGTCTAATTCAATCGTCAGGAACAGGGAGCATTAATTTAACTGGAACTGGCAATAGTACGGGGAGTGAGAGTAATGGGATTATTTTAATTAATACCGCAGAAATTAATAGTTTAGCGAGTGGGAATATTAATATTCAAGGTCGTAGTGCGGCAGTTGCTAATAGTCAGGCGGTGGGAATATTTGGAGAGAGTAAAATTCAAAGTAATACGGGGTCAATTTTAATCGATGGTGTGAATAATGGTGAGAATGGCGAGAATACAAATAGTGTAATTATTGGAGAAAATACCCCCATTACTACCACAGGTTCAGGAAGTATCACCATATCAGGAAATCGAGATTTATTAATTAATTCCGTGACTAATACCGGGGGTGAAATTAATCTCCAAAGTAGTGAAGGAAATATCAATAGTAGTTTTGGAATTATTGATAGTAGTTCTATTCAGGGAAGTGGGGGAAATATTGCGATTAATGCGGCGGGTAATATTAGGGTTGCCGGAATTAATGCCCGTGGAAACACCCAAGGAGGAAGTGTTAGTTTAACTTCTGCTAATAATATTATTACGGTAACTGATAATATTAATACTTCCGCCACCACAGGTCAGGGTAATACAATTACGGTTTCTGCTACCAATGGGGAAATTAATACCCAAGCTGGCATTTTAGATAGTAGTTCTTCTGATAATGATGGCGGCAACCAAACCCTCAACGCTTCGGGAACGATTACTTTAGGAGGAATTAATACCAGTACCGCCTCTAATTCTACCAATAGTCAGGCAGGAACCCTAGATATTTCTTCAGGAAATAATACTATTAATTTAACTGGAGATATTAATACCTCAGCCACCAAAGGTCAGGGAAGTGATGTTAATTTTAATGCTAATGTTATTCTACCTAAACCCAATATTACTATCAATACAACGGGAAATAATAGCGGGGGGAATGTTACCTTTAATGGAACAATTAACGGGGGTATTAACCCCACCCCTACCCTCCCCTTGCTAATGGGAGGACGTAATAGTTTAACCCTAGAAACTGGAACGGGAGATGCAACTTTTAGTCAAGCAATAGGGGATAGTCTGCCGCTACAAAACTTAATCATTAATAGCGGAAATGTGGTTACTCAGTCTGCGGTAACGGTAGAGAATGGGGGAATTAATGTTAATGCAACTCAAAATATTAATTTAGGTGATACCATAACAGCTAATAATAGTCCTATTGATGTTAGTGCTACTGGAGATATTACAACGGCGGATATTATTAGTAATGGGTCAAGAATTTCTCTCACCAGTAATACCGGAAATATTAATACCGCATCGGGTATTCTTAATAGTAGTTCAACCACCGAAAACGGAGGAGAAATCAACCTAAATGCGGCTGAAAATTTAACTATAGGCGCAGTAATTACCCGCACAGAATCTAATTTAGGAACCAGTCAAGCCGGAACCCTAACTCTCTCTGGAAATACAATTAATTTAACTAATAATATTGATACTTCTGCTACTATTGGTTCAGGGAATAATATTATCTTTAATTCTCCGGTGATTTTAGATGCAGATATCGTTACTTTAAACACATCGGGAACCGCCAGAAGTGGAAATGTTACCTTTAATAATACCGTTGATAGTAATACTCCAGGGACTGCTAATTTAACCCTGGAAGCGGGGACGGGAACGGTTAATATTAATCAAGCAATAGGAGCAACAAATCCCTTAAATACTTTAAATCTAACCAGTGGAGATGTCAATAGTAATGGGGGAATTAATCTTGAGGGAGAAGGAATTAATATCAATAGCAGTGGTACGGTTAATTTAACCCAACCCATCACCGCCACGAATACCGCCACTATTAATATTAATGCCGAAAATAATATCACTACCGCCAACCTAACTACCCAAGGTCAAGCTATTATATTAAATAGCAATACGGGAAATATTGATAGTAGTGGCGGAATTATTAATAGCAGTTCTCCTAATAGCAATGGCGGTGATATTACGATGACAACTCCTGCTAATATTACCCTGGGGGAAATCAATACCAGCACCCAAAACAACCAAGCGGGAAATGTTACTTTAAACACTGGAAATAATCCAATTATTTTAAATGGTGATATTAATACCTCTAGCAATAATGGGGTCGGAAGTCAACAACAATATAATAGTCCCCTACAACTCGCATCCCCTAATATTACCCTAACTTCATCGGGAACTAATAATAGTGGTGATATTATTTTCAATAATTCTATCAATGGAAATAGTAACTTAACCCTGAATGCGGGTAGCGGTAATATTACTTTTTCTACTGTGGGTGATAGTAACCCCCTGTCTAGTTTGCAAGTTAATACCACCGGACTCACGACCCTAAAAGGCAATTTAACTACAAATAATAATATTGATTTTAGTAATGCTTCTGGGGGAACTCAACTCGAAAATCCTATTATTATTAATACCACCGGAAATAATGGTAATATCCTATTTAATAATAGTCCGATAACAGGTTCCCAAACCCTAACACTCAACGCCGGAAATGGAACAATTTCCCTGAATACCGTTGGTAATAATAATAACCCCATAAACGGATTAATTTTTCAACAAGCGAGCGCCCTTAACCTGTTTGGAGATATCTACACCAGCGCCGGACTTAACTTTTCCTCCGTAAATACCGTTAATGTTTCTGGAAATTCAGTTACATTAGACACCAGTATTGGAAATGGAGCAATTGACTTTATTGGTTCAACCCTTGGTGGACAAGGAAAGTTAACTCTTAACGCGGGGAATAATGATGTAAATTTAGATACTTTTACCACAGAATCTACCCTAAACGGTTTAGGGATTACCGCCGGAACCGTCCAAGCTAACGCCCCTATTACCCTAGGGTCAGGGGGACTGAATATTAATGCCAGTAATATTGTTAACCTCAATGCTAATATTCTCAGTAATGGTACGGTTGCAGTCACCGCCAATAATGATATTACCACCCGTGATATTACCGCATCCCCTGGTATTACCCTCAATAGCCGTAACGGGAATATTACGGTTAACTCCCTGAATAGTTCATCCCCTAATGCTAACGGTGGGGGTATTTCCCTAAGTACCCCCCAGGGAAATATTACTACTAACACCCTGAATAGCTCATCCCCAGGTAATGCGGGCGGAAATATCTCCCTAGAAGCGAATACCGGAAATGTTACAACCGGAAATATACTGACATCCGGTTCGACAGGCGGTAATGTTACGGTTAAAGCCCAAACCAGCATTACCACCGGACAAATTGATACCCAAGGTCAAACCCAGGGCGGTAACGTCTTCCTCGACCCGATTAATGATGTTCAGGTCGAATTTATTAACGCTGAATCCCCCAATGGTCTCGGGGGTAACGTTTTTGCGGAATCAACTCAAGGCTACTTCCGTGCTACCAACTCCTTCCCCACCCAATTTTCCCCCACGGGAACCGCCAGTATCTCCACCGCAGGACGTCTGGGCGGGGGTTCGATTACGATTCGTCAGGCCGGAGGGCCACTGAATCCCCCTGTTGCTCCCTTTGAAATCGGAGGTAACTTAGCAATGAATGGAACAGCCTCCGTCATTACTACAGGAGACTTTAATATTCTGCCACTCCAAAGTTTTGAAGGTTCATTCACATCAGGAAATATTGTTATTTCCACCGATGACGCGCCTAATATTCCCCCCAATGTAAATCAACCCTTAATTGATACCGAAGTTATCCTACAAGAAGATGTATTAATTCGTCCTGACCAAGAACAAAAAATAGAAGAAACTTCTCCTGAAATTATTATTAATGATAACAATACTACAGGAGACTTTAATATTCTGCCACCCCAAAGTTTTGAAGGTTCATTCACATCAGGAAATATTGTTATTTCCACCGATGACGCGCCTAATATTCCCCCCAATGTAAATCAACCCTTAATTGATACCGGAGTTATCCTACAACAAGATGCCTTAATTCCTCCTGACCAAGAACAAAAAATAGAAGAAACTTCTCCTGAAATTATTATTAATGATAACAATAATTTTCTGCCCAAGAAAATTTTATCAACGGTAGATATTGCTTTTGGTTTTGATAACTTAGATTCGACATTTTTAGCATTAGAACAGTCAAGAAATCAAGAATTTAAACAACATTTAGGAGTCCAAGGAACCCAATTAAATCGTTCAGAAGTTCAACAATTGTTAAAAGAATTAGAGATAAAAACTAAACAGGTTTATGCGATTGTTTATATTGTTTCCAGGGAAGAGCAATTAGAAATCATTGTGGTTCCTTCCTTCGGTGAACCCATAAGACATAGCGTTCCTGAAGCCACTAAAGAAAAATTATTCCCCGTTGTTCGACAATTACAAAGTGAAATTACCAACCCCCGAAAACGGGATAAAGTCAGTTATCAAGCTCCGGCGAAACAACTTTATCAATGGATGATTCAACCGATAGAAGATAATTTGAAAAGATTAGGAATTTCTACAATTCTATTCTCCCTGGATGCAGGTTTACGGAGTTTACCGATGGCAGTTTTATGGGATGGTCAACAATTTTTAACCGAAAAATATGGGATTAGTTTAATTCCGAGTACCAGCTTAATTGACTTTCGATATCAACCCATTGGTCAAGCGCAAGTCCTAGCCATGGGAGCCAGTCAATTTCAACAACAAAATCCACTTCCGGCGGTTCCAATTGAACTCCAAAATATTACTGAAATTTGGCCTGGGGAAAAATTCTTAAACGAACGATTTACCCTGGAAAATCTGAAATCCCAACGGCGTATATCTGATTTTCAAGTGATTCATTTAGCCACCCACGCTGATTTTAAAACCGGATCTCCGAGTAATTCTTTTATTCAATTATGGAATGAAAAATTACCCTTAACAGAACTTCCTAATTTGGGTTGGGATAATCCCATAGTGGAATTATTAACTTTAAGTGCTTGTCGAACAGCATTAGGAGATCGACGGTCAGAATTAGGATTTGCTGGGTTAGCGGTGCAGGCGGGAGTTAAATCCGCTTTAGCGAGTTTATGGTATGTTAGTGATCAAGGAACCTTGGGATTAATGAGTGAATTTTATGAATCTTTAAAGCAAGCTCCGATTAAAGCGATCGCTTTACAAGAGGCACAAATTGACATGATTCAAGGAAAAACTCGGATCGAAAATGATCAATTGATAACCACCTTTGGCGCTATTCCTCTCCCTGAGAATCTGACAGAATTTAATATTACCAGCCTATCCCATCCCTATTACTGGTCAGGATTTACAATGATTGGAAGCCCTTGGTAAACTTAGGGAGCGGTTTTTTAAAAATAACCTTTAAGGTTGCAATTGCTAAAATTTCTACCTTGTTGTATAAGTCAATTTATTTTTTCAAAAGATGTTTTAAACTATGATCTAGTAGATTTTTTTCAACGAAATTCTTTGTTGATCCGAAAGGACAGTTATCCCCATTCAGCGACCATCCTAAAAAGGTAGCGTGGTGAGGAATCCCCGTCCGTTTACGGCGGGGTGGATGTCAATCCCCAAGTCAGGGAAATAGGGAAAGGAGGCTTTAAGTAGGTAGGCTCTATAAAGTCTCCATGTAAACGATTGTAAATCGTTCTAACGCTTTCTAATAGCTGATCTAAGCCTCCTTTACATATTGTTAAATGAAAAAGTTTAATCCCGCCTACCTACTTAAGCGATTATTTCAGTAAGCGTTGGCGAGCAGTCATCCGCCAAGCCAGCAATTCAGGTAAACGCCAGGTAACACCATTAGATTTTTGATCTAATTCGTCCTGTTCTAAGGCCGTTTTCCAAAACGTTAAGGCTTGTTTATGACGGTTTTGGGCTTCTAAAACCTGAGCTAAAAGATAGTAAGCTACCACATTAGATTCTTTTAATTCTAAGGATTGACGTAACTCAACTTCAGCCTGTTTTGGATTATTTTCTAGGAAATAAGCCCAGCCTAAATTCTTATATAAGGCGGCTCGGATTCCTTTATCCTTAACTTGTACCAAGGTTTTTTCTAATTTATCAATAGCTTCCTCGGTTTTGCCATCTAAAATTTCCAATCGTGCTAAATTATTTACCGCCGCCTGTGTTGCGCGGTTATTATCCACATCGACTAGAATTTGATAATGTTTTCTGGCTTCTTCAAACTGATCGAGCTTTTCATAGGTCGAACCTAAATTATAATGACCTGCACTTAAAGCCGAATGATAGCGAATTGCTTGCAATAAATTGATTTTAGCCGATTGAAACTCCCCTTCTAAGTAGTGTTTATAACCCAGTTCATTAAAGGATTTACCCATTAACTGATACCAGACGGCTTTTCTGAAGTTACTATTAACCGTGTAAGCCATAGGAGCGCTAAAATTAGTTGTTTCTAACAGCGATCGCTCAACTAAAAATTCTAAGGAAGTCTGGACTTCGGCTTCAGTTTCCGAGAGAATTAAATCCGTTGCTAACTCACTCAAGGTTGCCGCTTTTTGATTTACTGCCAACCAACAGACTAAACGAATTTCTAGGTCGGACAATTCCTGTTCTGCTCGCAGGGATTGACGTACCAATTCTTCAATAACCAAGGTATTTTGCTTGATTAATTTCGTCAGATTTCTAATTGTAAAATCAGGAATCTTAGCCGCCCATAATTTTAAAATTAAGGGGTTGCCACCACATAAATGAATCAATTCTGATAGGAATTTTTCATCTAAATAGAGGGATTCTTGACCGGATAAAACCATTTGTTGAGAGTCTTGTTCCGATAACCCAGTTAACTGTACTGAGGTTTTAGACGCGAACTGTTGCCACGAAAGCGGAAATTCCCAACCGATTAATAAAACACTGCTACGATGGGAAGACTCACTAATCTGTTGAAATAAAGATTCATAACTTTTGAAAGCCGCATCTTTACTCCCGAGTTGTGAGATATATTCTATCTCATCAATTACTAACAAATACCGAGAATCCGATAAGGTTTTCAACAATTGGGCGATTTGTTCCGAATCATCCCAACCTAAAGGGGCTTGAGATTGTTCAGGAAAAGTTGAGGCGATAAACTCACTCGGAGAAGGTTTATCTCGGAGTGAGCGCCAAATCACTTTGTCAAAGTCCGGGGCAATTTCCTGAACTAATTTAACCGCCAAAGCCGTTTTCCCAATACCGCCCATGCCCTCCAACATCATCAGGTGAGCACGTTCGGTGACTAATCCTTGTTTTAAGGTAGCCATAGCTTCCAAACGGCCATAAAAGGCTGCCAATTTGGGTGCATTCCCCCAATCGATTTGAACATTACTACTGAAACCTTGGGGGTCAAGGCCACTCATCGACCGCTTTTTGCGACCGGATTGACCATTGATTTGGCTCCCTTGATTAGTACCATCGGTTTGATATTCTGACAGTAACTTTTGCTGCAATTTTGCTAATTTTCCCGGCCCTGCACCGCTAATATTTAGTTTCCTATAAACCTCACCCAAGCGTTTCTGCAAGGCATCCTTGCGAACCCCTAATTGCTTAGAAATCGCAGTCATCGGTTCTCCTTGGATTGCCCGCGCCATCACTTCGAGTTCATTGTCGGAAATTCCAACTCTCGTAGCTACAGTCTTTAAAAATTCTCTCGGTACCATATCAAATTTAACCTAATAAATCAACTGTGAATTCAATATTGATGCTCAATTCTAATTCTGTCAATAGGTGTTAATTTCTATTGATTTCTATTCAGAATCAAGGATCAATCCCATCTGATCTTCGGTGAAGGTACAACCCAGCTATAACAATTTTCAGTTATACATCAGAGTCGGCTCCACCCCTTCAAAAATCGCTCAGTTCTAGCTTGAGCAATTAGTCCAAGAAACTAAAAACCTCTAATTTTTGATTTTATCATACATTCTCGGTTTTATGAGTTATTTTTTGCAATTTTGGGTTTCCCCCCCCTCTACTGCTGAAAACCAAGTTGACACCGAATCCGCTTTTGATCTGCGAAGACCCTACCTAGACCAATTTTAAGTCTAGCAGGGAGAACAGTCTTAGGGTGAAAATGAGAACTTGGGATGATTTTGGGAATAATCGTTTGTAATCAGATAGGTGCTTCTAGGTTAAAAGTGAACGACATTGACCGTCCTAAATTATAGGGTAGGAAAAATTTTGGACAACAGAGTTGAGCAACATTTTGGCAAAAGATCGGATTAGACAATTGACCTAAATCAAAATTTATTAAACTAGAATCTTGCCTCAAAATGAGTAACCCCAGAGAATCTAAATTGAATCTTTAAATTGTTCTCAATGTCAAAAAAATGATGCTAAGATTTACCAATATTTCCAAAATCAAGAAAAATATGGTGATTAATCGTACCCACCCTCAAGATCCCCACCATTTAAGGACAGAAACCCTTGAACCTTGCTTCTCGCCTCAAAACTTAGCACAAGTCAGAAAAGTAAAACTATTAGCAACAGGAAAATACTTGCCCAAAAATAAGGAGGGTGGCTTTGAATTTATTCAACGCCGAGATCCCTCCTAAGCAGAAGTCAATGAGTTTTCAAACTGATATAGCAGGGAACACCGGAACAGCCCCCCCAAACCCCCCGTGCACGGGGGGCTTGGGGGCAGGGAACAGGGGGGAAATACTTCACCGTCTGGGTTCTAAGATCCGTCAGGTGTCCTAACTGCCTTGGCGGTTGCTACAACTAATAACTGATTAAAACACTTGGGACTCAAAGGCTCCGATATCAATAATGTTATTGATGATCCGGTTAAAGCCTGCCCCCCGTTGATCAAATTGTCCAGGGTCAGTATAGGGGGTAATAAAGCTATTACTTCCCTTATTAATGGCAAGACTGGTACTAGCTAGAGCCAAGGTTGGTGTAGTGCCGCCGTTATTTTGTAAGGGACTGAGTAAGGGATCGATTGGGGCGATCGCACTGCCGACAACATCATTGTTCACTCCATTGACTAAACCCTCTCCCCCAGTTCCGTTTCCAATTAGGTTATTGCCGCCACTCTTGAAGGCAAATTCAATGGACGCTCCAACATCGGGGTCAAGGGGGGAGGTGTTACTAGCAATAATAGAGTTTTTCAGATTGGCTACCCCGCCAATATTTCTGACTCCGCCACTGTTTCCGCTCGCATTATTGAAAGCAATTGTACTATTAGTAATCGTCAAGTCCGCAACGGAGTTAAACACGCCGCCGCCGATATTACCTGTATTGTTAGCAATTGTGCTATTAATAATTTGGACTTGACCATCAATCACAATAATTCCACCACCGTTGCTACCTATGTTATTGCTGATGGTACTATTTTGAACAGTAAGTTGGCCGGAGTTGGCGATCGCCCCCCCATTATTCGCCTGGTTTCCATCTAGCCAACTATCGAGAACCTTAACCTTACTGGTAGAAGACGTAATATTAATCGCACCGCCCCGACTACCTGTGGTGGTACTACTGGTATTGGGTATCGTTCCGGCGGGGAAACCATTGCTCAGTTTCAATTCTTCAAAGGTAACATTCCCGCCATTAACAGTGAAAACATTGTAGTCCCCCCCCGTATCTCGACGAATAGTCAGCTTATCGGCTCCTGGCCCATCAAAAATCACATCGCTACTGACAGCAGGTAAGGCTCCGGCGAGATTAATCACTCCAGAAGCTGCTTGCCGGGCAAAGGTAATCGTATCTTCCCCGGGTAGAGTTGCAGCGTTGAGAATCGCCTGACGTAAGGAACCTTCTAGGGTTGCATAGTCTTCTGGGGCGTTGCTGGTGGTATCTCCCCGTTGAGTCACGGCGGTATCATTAGCCAGAATTGTAACTTTTGCCGTATTTTCCTCGGGATCAATCTGATAGTTCCCATCCGCCAAGACTAGCGTTAAGGATTCATTGGCTTCAGCCTGGACATCATTAACCGGAGTCAAGATAATATCAATACTGGATTGATTGTTGGGAAGGGTCAGAGTCGCGGTGGAGTTGCCTGTGACCGCTACGGTTTGACCCGTTGAGGTGCTCAGGGTATAATCTGCCGGGCTAATTTTATCGGGTTCTAGGGTGAGGTTAATCGTTAGATCCCCGAAGGTATCCGGGGCACGACTAATTCGATAAACACCGTTTTGGGGCGGTTCGTTAGGGACTGCTATGGTTGGCGGTTCGATGGCAGTTGCTTCTACAGTCGTTAAACTCAGAGTGGCTTGATCGTCGTCCTTGATAGTAACGGTACTGGTGGGGATGTCTTCTCCAGCTAGTCCATTTTTGTCAAAATTGGCAAAGGAGAGTCCAAAGCTGCGGTCAGGTTGCACCAGGGTGTTCCCGATAATACCAAGGGGGACAATTTGTTTGTCTTGGTTAATAGCAAATTGAATTCTTTGTGGCCCTGGTGTAAAGTCCGTATTAGCGATCGCGGTATCACTGGTAAATACCACATCCACACTAGAGGTTTGAGTAATATCTCCTGAGCGAAGCACCTGAACTTCATTAAACAGGTTCGTGATGTCTCCTTCATCTAAGCTGTAGTTATTCTGGGTAAAGTTATAGGTTGGTGGGGAATCATCATCTTCAATGATTAGAGCCGCCTGCGGGACTGTGGTTCCAGATTGTCCATCATTGTCAAAGTTGGAAAAGGAGAGGAGGACAGTTTCAGTGGACTCGGATACCTCATCTCCGATAATCGTGACTTGTATCGTTTTGCTAATTTCCCCGGATGTAAATTCCAGGGGAATTTCAGATGGAGTAAAGTCTTCTCCTGAAGTTGCTCCGTTTTGGGCTGCGGGGTTTAAGTCCACCGTCACCGATGAGTCAATATCAACCTTTCCTGAGCGAACAACAGTAATTTCACTGTAGGTAATATCATTATTCCCTTCCCGAATCCGATAAGTATTAGTGGTGAAGTCGTAGGTCGGAACATTATCATCATCAATCACCAGTAACTCTGAGGTGGGATGGATATTTCCCACTAAAGCCCCTAGGGGGGGATTGAGGGAGAGATTCAGGGTTCGGTTTTGATTGGGTGTGAGGTTGCCGAGAATAGTGATCGGGACGGTTTGGGTGATTTGTCCCGGGGTGAAGTTCACGGTGATCGGCCCGGGAACAAAATCTACATTGGGGATAGCATTCACCCCAGTGACATTGACTGAGACGGAGGAGTTGACATTAATATCCCCAGAACGATCAATTTTTACCAGTTGGGTAATATTAGTTGAGTTACCTTCAAGGGTTTTGAATAGGGGTTCTTTGAAATCATAAGTAGTGGGGCCATCGTCGTCATTAATAATTAAGTTGGTTGTAGGATAAAGGGTTCCAGCCTGTCCGGTGGGTAGAAAACCGTCCGGTGCAAAAGAGAGGATAATTATTTCTGAAGGTTCAATAACATCATCACCAATGATCGGGATTTGGAAGGTATTCTCGGTCTGACCGGGGGCAAATTGGAGGACGATTTCCGTGGGTTCAACATCAACTCCAGGTGTTCCGCCATTCTGTCCGGCGGGGGTGAGGAGAATCTTGACACTTGATTGCTGACTGGTATCAAAAGTACGATTAACCGTAATAGTAGCTTGCCCAGGATTGCCAGGATCACCCTCAAAGATGGAAAATTTAGATTGACTAAAGTTATAAACCGGGGGTTTGGGCGGGAGATCTTCGCTCTGGATACTGGCTACGGCGGTGGATTGTTGAGGATTAGCGGTGTATAAAAAGCCGGATTCTCTTAAGGTGATATCGATAGTTAGGGGGTCTTCTTCAAATTTATCGTTGTTGATCGGGGCGAGTTTGAGGGTGGCGATGGTACTATTTGCTGGGAAGGAAACGCTACCCCCTGTATTCGTAAAGGTTTCGTTATCAATAACGGTATAGTTTTCCCCTAGTTTTGCTGTTCCTCCAACGGTGAAGTTAACGTTAATGGGTAGGTCGAGGGAACCTCCCGCCCGTGTAAAGGTATAAACAAAGTTTTCTTGGCTATTTTCCAGAATAGTAGAGGGAGCAACCGACAGACTAATCGCGGAGGGAAAGGGCCCGATGGGAAAAACGATCGGCGGTTTTGAATCTACGGGCGGGACAGTTCCGGGTGAACTACTATCATTGTCTTGTAGGGTAATAACAATTGCCTGAGATTCTCCTAGGGTAGCTCCTCCCGTGGGATTGGCTAGGGTTAATTTAAAGATTTCATTCGGTTCGGCTTCCCGATCATCAATAACGGTGATGGGAATGGGAACAATTTTGAAAGTTTCGTAAGGTTTGAAAATGACTTCTATGGGTTCTACGCTAACGTCACTAGCCGTGGCGGTATCGAGTTGTAGTTCCAGTTTGGCACTTACCGTATTAAAGGGAGAACCTGCTCGTTGAACGTTGACGAATAGGGCTGGTGTTTCGCCTTCTTTGACTACCAGGGAATTATTATTGGTAAACTCAATAACGGGTGTAAGGCTTTCGATTGATTGGGTAAAGTTGGCTTGATTATTAATGGTTGTAGCTTGAGTTTCCTGAATAATAATCAGTTTTTGATTGCTGATCTTATCTTCAATTACGGTATCATTTCCCACTTGAACAAACCGCAAATCAGCAAATTTTAATTCCTTAGTTAATCCAATTAAATCGACTCCAACTCTAAAATCAGTAATACTATCAACTTCAGTATCTATCAGTTCTCGACCAATTACAAATACATCGGAACCTCCGCCTCCGGTGAGTTCATTTTTCCCGCTTCCGCTATAAAGTAGGTCGTTTCCTCTATCTCCAAATAGTTGATCATTTCCACTACTATCAAATAGGGTATCGTTACCCTGTCCACCATAAAGGAGGTCGTCACCGTCACCGCCATTGAGTTGATCATCCCCATTATTGCCATAGGCAATATCATTCCCTGCTTCTCCTTCGAGGGTATCATTTCCCAGATCCCCAAACATCAGATCATTCCCATTACCCCCAGACAGTAAATCCTGATCCTGACCTCCATTTAGAGTATCGTTTTCGCCTAATCCATTCAGGGTATCGTTTCCAGCAAATCCTAAGATTTCATCGGGTTCGGGTGTCCCAGCTAGGAAATCATCGCTCGCGGTGCCAATAAGTTGTGCCATATCTAAAAATCTAATTTAAGTGGGTAATTGATTTTGGGTTTTAACTAGGTTAAGTATCATTTATTCTGTATTATAAAGTACAGAATACGAATTAACCCCAGTCTGGTGCATCCTGTCCCTAGGTTAGTGAGTCATCTGCTGAAATATTTCCCTCTAATAGAAATTTTGTTAACACTACAGAGCTTACCCATAAGTGCCATCTTTGTTAACAAATCTCAATATTGCAATGATTAGCGGTTAGTCGTTTAGTTGCCTCCCATCTTCCTCGATCTGTAACGAACTGTAAAGATTATCCCCAAAACCGTTAAACTTCGTTGCGGGATCGTACAGTCTGGCAAAAGACGTGATACCTTCTACCAAGTGACCAAAAAACACAGTTAAGCGCAAAGGGAGAAAAACCTGTGAAGTTAGAGATGGGATACTCAACGGTTTCTGATCAGCAAGGCGTAAGTGCCTATGTGGCAGATTTACAACTGCACATGACGTTACAAGCTCGTAATTTAGTTCCCAACCTGACGATAGCTCGTGATTCTCGTGAGCAAATGCTACAACAAACTCAGGCGGACTTGGAAAAATTTGTTTCTCGCCAAACTCTCTAGTCGGTTTGGAATATCCGCGTTTAGATAAGTTGGGGGATTTCGATTGACTGATCTGGAGGGAGAACCTCTGATATTAGGTTATTGCGGATGGAGATTAAATCGCAATAATCGAAATCCTGTTGTCCTAATGTTTTTAGGGTGATTTTTTCTAGGGTATCTCCAGGTTTAACTTTATAGGAAACCCAACGGTAGGACTGTCCATTTAAGGGAAGTTCTGATGATTTTTGTAACCATTTTTGATAGTTATGATCTCGATTTTTGGATAGGCGAGACTCGGTTTGTTTGAGGGCAAATTGCCAAACTTTGTAACCTTCTGGACTCAGGTGTAAACCATCGGTTGTTAATTCAGAGCGAATATTTCCTTGGGTATTAGTAAATCGTTGATGAAAGTCTAAATAGATGCTTCCTTGGTCGTTAACTTGTTGGGCTAACTTTTGATTTAGTTCTTTAATTAAAGAATTTGGAATCGAAAATTTTAGAGTTTCTGTTGGTAATTGAGTCGGAAAAATAGATTGAACTAAAATTTGAGTTTCAGGATAATTTTTTTGTAAATAATCTAAGATTTTTTGATGGTTTTCTAATATCTCTACAACGGGAACTTGCCTTTTTAAATCATTAATTCCAGCTAAAATATAAATATTATTAGGATTATTCTTAGCAAAAATATCCAGACGTTTTAAAATTCCGCTTGTCGTATCCCCTGAAATCCCTTGATTCAACCATAATGCTTCCGATGGTAATAAACTATTAGGAAACCACATACTTAGGGAATCTCCTAATAAAATATTCAGACGAGATGAATCAGATTTTTTGGCAATTTTATCTTGGATTAAATCAGATTCTTGATTTAATATATCCAGCCAATCTTGATAATTTGGCTGATCAATTTCATCATCTAAATTAGTATAAATTTGACTTTTATGCAGAGCAAAAAGTCGCTTTTGGTACATTGCAATGCCAGTTTTTGGAATCATAAAATAATCATTCATCAGTTATCAGTCATCAGTCATCAGTCATCAGTTATCAGTTATCAGTCATCAGTTATCAGTTATCAATCATCAGTCATCAGTCATCAGTCATCAGTTATTAGTTATTATAGTAAATAATTGATTTTGATTTGTCAGTTAACAGTTGTCATTGAATAACTATTTTTAAGTTAACTGCTTATTGTAGTTAACTTAAAACAGTTAAGAACCAGTTTATAATCGGTGATTTTCAACTTAAATAAATTATTAACCTGGCAACTGATAACTGGTAACTGATAACTGGTAACTGATAACTGATAACTGATTTAGTAGGTTTCAACGTGCCAACGATGTCCCTTTTTGAGTGTTTTCTGGTAATCACTCCAGTTAACATCGGATTTACCCGCAGCAACTGTCATGCCTTCGTCAATACCGCCTTCCATACCTTTGAGACCACAAATATAGGTATGGGTATTATCTTTCTGAACTAATTTCCACAGTTCATCGGCGTTTTCCTTAATCCGATCTTGAATATACATTCTGCCACCTTCGGGATTTTGTTCTTCACGACTGATGGCATAGGTCAAGCGGAAGTTATCAGGAAATTCCCGTTGTAACTGTTCCAATTCTTCTTTATACAGAATATTGGCGGTGTAGGGAATACCAAAGAATAGCCAAGCTAAACCCTTGAATTTGTAGTCTTCATGTTGTTCTTTGAACATCCGCCATAGGAAAGCCCGGAAAGGTGCAATACCCGTACCCGTTGCCATCATCACCACCGTAGCTTCTTCGTCATCAGGGAGTAACATTTCCTTACCCACTGGCCCGGTAATCGTCACATCTGCTCCCATTTCTAAATTGCACAGATGGGTCGAACAAACGCCATAGACGGTTTCTCCGGTTTCAGGATGTTTGTATTCCAGTTGACGAACACACAAGGAAACGGTTTTATCATCGAGTTTGTCACCATGACGAGTCGAGGCAATGGAATACAGTCTTAACTTATGGGATTTGCCTTTGTTATCTTTTCCGGGAGGAATAATCCCAATACTTTGACCTTCAACATAGCGCAAGTCGCCACCGGAAAGGTCAAAGGTGAGGTGACGGACAGTGCCCGCACCCCCTTCGCCCACGAGTTCATAGTTCTCGATACATTTCCCAATATAGGGATTGTTCGGACGATAGATATTAACGGGAATTTCCGTTTTAGCTTTGGTTTCAGTCATGGGCTTGCTTTTTTCTTCAGATGGTTGACTCTGCTGTCCATGGACGGTAGTTTCGGTGGTTGCAGCTTGAGGTTCACCTGCGGGGCGAATATTGACAATTTTCCCCCCCAATCGAGCAATCCGACGCATTTCTTGATTCATGCGCTCGTAGGGGACAGTGATATAAACGACACCACTGCGACGAATCGGGAAGTTGAGTTTGTCTGTATTTTCCCCTTGTCGGAGTCCCTCCACTTCAAAGATAAAGACACGGCCGTTAGCTCCTGTCTTGGTTGCAACACCAGTTCCACTCTTGAGATACATTCGTTGGTTCTCCCTTATAATACCTAAGCTCTTAACTAACAAAATGTGACGAATACATCACTTGCCAGTTTTTTTAACGTGCGATGGACAGAAACAGTTAAATATTACTTTTCCCTCTCAAACTGGCTTGAGGGCCGTCACTGTTGTCAATTTGCACTTTGCACTATTTTACAGCTTAGTGTTCATCGGCTAATCGGAATTAATCACAGTTTGGGAGAAGCGTGCTTTGAAAATTTGTGCCACAATACATTCGGCCTATTGCTTGAAACTGGATATTTTTTGATGATCATGGGGATTCTACCTTGGGTATTATTAGCAATATTGGGACTAGCCGCGGGAACAACGGCCGGATTACTCGGTATTGGTGGGGGAATGTTAGTTGTCCCTGGGTTATTTTATATTTTTAATTTAATGGACTTTCCGCCCGATTTCGTGATGCACAGTGCGATCGCCACTTCGATGAGTATAATGACTTTTACGGCGACTGCTTCGATTGTGGCACACCATTCTAAAGGAGATGTGCAATGGGGAGTTTTTTGGAAAATTATTCCGGGGATTTTATTAGGTGTTTTATTAGGTGCTTTATTAGATCATACTTTATCTAGTGCTTTACTTAAAATTATTTTCGGATTATTTTTATTATTGATTTCTGTTAAACTATTGTTAGATTTTAAACCTCAAGTACAATCAGAATCCTTACCAAGATTAGCTATAATCAACGCCGTTGGGTTGGGAATCGGTTTTAAGTCAGGACTCCTAGGAGTTGGAGGTGGCGCAATTAGTGTTCCTTTTTTAATTTATTGTGGATTACCTATGTATGAAGTCGTGGGAACATCTTCATCCTTTAGTTTACCAATTTCTATTTTAGGAACTCTGGCTTTTCTATTATCTTCCCATGGTGATTCTTTTCTACCTGGATTTATTGGATATATTTACTGGCCAGCATTATTATTAATCGCCCCATTTACAATTTTAGGAGCTTTTTTAGGGACATCACTTTCCCATTTAATTTCAGGGGAAAAATTACGGATGGCTTTTGCTTTATTTTTATTATTCATTAGTTTAAATATGTTATTGACTTAAACCCAGAGACTGAAGCACCCGATAAGTTTTTATTCGTTGATAAATTCAGGTTCACAGATAGTTGATTCCCTTTATAAAAAACCCCCAAACCGGAAAAGTTTGGAGGCATCTTAAAGTATTTTAACCATTCTAGGTTAAACGACCACAAAATTAACTAATTTTCCTGGGACAACAATCACTTTTTTAATGGTTTTATCCCCAATATGACGTTGACTAACTTCAGAATTTCGGGCATATTCTTCTAAAGTTTGGTGATTGGCGGTTGCTGGGACTTGCAGCGTGCCGCGGGTTTTTCCATTAATTTGAATCACTAAGGTAATTTCATCAACTACCAAGGCTTCTGGCTCATGCTCAGGCCATATTTGAGTATGAATTGAACCCGTTTTTCCAATCAATTGCCATAATTCCTCCGCGATATGGGGGGCAAAGGGAGCTAATAATTTTAACAGGGTTTCAATGCCTTCAGAATAAACAATAGACTCCTGACAATTCGCTTCTGATAAAGCATTACTGAGTTTCATCAATTCAGATACCGCCGTATTAAATTGATAGTCTCCGTTTAAATCCTCGCTGACTTCTTTAATAGCCGTATGAATCGCCCGTTTTAAGTCTTTTTCGACTTTAGTTAATTCTCGATTCTTAGGTTTAGAAGTCGTAATTTCAGCAAATTCAGTAACAATTCTCCAAACCCGATTTAAGAAGCGAAATTGTCCCTCAACATCGGCATCATCCCATTCTAAATCCTTCTCAGGAGGAGCTTTAAATAGAATAAACATTCGGGCGGTATCAGCCCCATATTTACCCATCACTTCTAACGGATCAACCCCATTATATTTAGATTTAGACATCTTCTCATAGAAGACTTCTAACCTTTCTCCCGTGGTCGGATCTTGGGGATTACTCGGACTAACTTGGGAAGCGGAAAAATACTTACCTGTGGTGCGGTTTTTATAGGTAATTCCCTGTACCATCCCTTGAGTTAATAACTTTTCAAAGGGCTCTTTACAATGTAATAATCCGCGATCGCGCACAACTTTTGTGAAGAATCGAGAATATAATAAATGCAAAATGGCGTGTTCAATTCCGCCCACATATTGATCTACCCCCATCCAATCATTAGTAATAGCTGGATTGAAGACTTGTTGATCATTTTTGGCATCAGGATAACGCAAATAATACCAAGAAGAATCAATAAAAGTATCCATGGTATCGGTTTCCCGTTTAGCAGGAGTTCCACAACTCGGACAAGGCACATTAATCCAATCTTCTAATTGGGCTAAAGGAGATAAACCTCGACCACTAAATTTTACATTTTCCGGCAATTTTACGGGTAAATCTTGATCGGGAACAGCCACCGCCCCACAATTCGGACAGTGAATAATTGGGATCGGAGTTCCCCAATAGCGTTGACGGGAAATCAACCAATCTCTGAGGCGATATTGAATAATTCCTTTGCCATATCCTTCATCTTCTGCATAGTTAATAATTGCTTGTTTTCCGTGTTCGGAATTTTCCCCACTAAAATTACAGGATTCGACTAAAATTCCCGTCCCCGTATAGGCCGTTGTGATCCGATCATTTTCCTCATTATCATTATCCGCATCATCGGGAACAATCACCTGTTTGATGGGTAAATCGTATTGAGTGGCAAATTGAAAATCACGCAGATCATGGGCCGGAACTCCCATGACCGCGCCTGTTCCATATCCATATAAAACATAATCCGCAATCCAAATCGGAATTTCTTCTTCATTAAAAGGATTAAGGGCTTTTCCCCCCGTAGGAACGCCGCGTTTCGGTTTATCTTCTGAGGTGCGATCGGTTTGACTTTCGTTTTTTACCTCTTGAATAAATGCTTCTACGGCGGCTTTTTGTTCCGGGGTTGTCACCTGAGCAACTAAGGGATGTTCTGGGGCTAATACGAGATAGGAAACCCCATAAACCGTATCGGGACGGGTGGTAAAAACAGCAATCTTTTCATCTAACCCAATGATCGGAAATTCTAACTGTGCCCCAATGGATTGTCCGATCCAGTTAGCCTGCATTAATTTAACCCGTTCTGGCCAGCCGTTTAAATGCTCTAAATCGTTGAGCAATTCGTTAGCATAGTCGGTAATTTTTAGGAACCATTGACGCAATAATTTTTGTTCAACAATAGCTCCAGACCGCCAAGATCTTCCCTCATTATCGACTTGTTCATTAGCAAGCACCGTTTGATCAATTGGGTCCCAATTCACCGCGGCTTCTTTTTGATAGGCAAGTCCGCACTTATAGAATTGTAAAAACAGCCATTGTGTCCAACGGTAATATTCCGGGGAACAGGTGGTAACTTCCTTTTCCCAATCAATGGAGAATCCTAACTTTTGCAGTTGTTCCCGCATTTGGGCAATATTTTGATATGTCCATTCCGCCGGAGGAATTCCTCGGTCAATGGCGGCATTTTCGGCAGGGAGTCCAAAGGCGTCCCACCCCATCGGATGTAAGACACGATAGCCTTGCATCCGTTTGAGTCGGGCGATCACGTCGGTAATAGTGTAATTGCGAACGTGACCCATGTGTAGACTCCCCGACGGATAGGGGAACATGGATAGGGCGTAAAATTTGGGCTTGTTTTTATCGGTTGGGGTTTTATACAACCCCTGTTCTTCCCAGGTTTGTTGCCACTTTTGTTCGAGGGATGCAGGATGATATCGAGACTCCACAGCCATACTTTGTGCCGGATACGTTTTCTTATTTGTTTATTATTTTTACATATTGGTGAGGTTATACCCCCACCGATTTCGCCTGATTATCAAACCTAAGTCGCGGGTTTCCAAGTTCCATGAAATCCATTCGGAACTACATGGGGTAATCCTAACCGACAAACAGGTTCCGTGTTTAAAGATTGGGCATCAAATATCCAAACTTCGCTGGAATTTTGCCGAGCATCATAAACAATGGTTAAAACCCAACCCTGTTGAGGATGATCGAGATCTTGAACAAATAAAGGTTCCATCGGATAACGATTTTCCCCTAAATTGGCGGTAGTTAAGGTTTGGGTTTGATGATTAAAACGTCCAATTGTGCCAAACATTTCGACCGCCGGATTAATACCGGATTTATGAAGGGATAAATAGGTAAATTGAGCTTTTTTTCCCACTTCTTGGGGGTTGACCGAGGGAAATTCACAATGGCGATCGCAGAGTTCTTCCAATTGTAGTAATTTACCCGTTTGAGGTTGCAATACCATCCGCCATAAGGTCGATTTTGCTAAGGTTTGAGTGTTTCCGGTGGCAACTTCTTTCAAATATTGATTGGTTTGGAAATCTTGATATCGGACAAAATCAACAATAACCGTTCCATCTGTTGCAACATAACCATTGCTAAAATGCCACTGAAACCAAGGTTCAGTTTCAATCCGATTAACTAAGGTTAAATTATGACGATCAATTATTAAAATTTGGGTGGGGGTTTGGGGTTGCCAGGATAGGGCTTCACTAAAGGATTTCAACTGAAGAAATACGGGTAAAAGTTTTAACCGCAGTGGGGGAATTACAAAAATTAAATATTCACCCGCTAGGACAAAATCATGCAGGGCAGAAATCCCATCCAGAGGAATTTTATTTTGTTGTTTGATGTTACCCGTGCGATCGCTCCGATATAAAATTAACTCAGGAGTCGGCCCCAAAATTTGCCCAAAATTAAAAATATCCCCGGTTTCGGGATCAATTTTAGGGTGAGCAGAATAGGGGGTATTTTCAGCTAAACCCTGGAGGTTGTCCAGTCCCTGGGTTTCTAAGGTTTCTAAATCTAAACTATGGGGTTGTCCCCCTTCCCACAACGCCAATAATTTATCGGGTAAAGCTAAAACTGAAGTATTCGCCGCATTTTTTAGGGGTTTACGAAAACGTTCCCAAAGGTTTCCCGAAGGTTTCATTCCATAGCCACCATAGATAAAACGGTTTTTTTGTTCTTCCTCTTGATAGCCTGCGGTTTGAACATAACGATAGACCCCGGTTGCCCCTTTTTCGCTGAAATGAACCCCTAAAATTGCCCCATCTCCATCAAACCAATGTCCAACTCGGTGTCCTCCCCGTGCCAATCGTCCTGGGCCATTACGATATAAAGAACCCCGTAACCCAGAGGGTATTTTTCCCGACAAAATGGGTAAGGGTGTGGGCGGAAACTCAGTTGCGGGGCTGGTAAACTGTTGATTCCAGGTCGGTTGGGCGGTTGTTGCTGTCATAACAATCACAGTCAATGAAATTAGATAAAAACTTTAGTTGCACTCAGAATAATTGTCGCTGAATTTGCTAAAATCTACAGGATTGTCCTGATTATATTTTGTAATTATCCTTGAACCAATCTATCAATCTGCCGAAAGTAGATGACTTTTTAGAAGAATTGGCAGCCATTCAACAAACTGGCTCCAAGCGTGTTGCTTTGTTGGGTTCCCGCCATATTCCCCTAACCCATCAAAACTTGATCGAGATGATGAGTTATGCCTTGGTTTTAGAAGGCAATCATTTGATTACATCGGGTTCAACGGGAACGAACGCGGCGGCGATTCGAGGCGCAATGCGGGCTAACCCCAATTTGTTGACGGTAATTTTGCCCCAAAGCATGAAACGTCAGCCTAGGGAGTCCCGCCAGCAGTTAGAACAGGTGATTCATGTGGTGGAAAATGCTAAGGGTGATGATTTATCCCTAGCTGAAGCTAGTGGGTTTTGCAACCAACAGATTATTTCTCGGTGTCAACAGTTAATCTGTTTTGCCTACCATGATAGTGTCACCCTCCTAAGTACCTGTGAGGAAGCTGAAAATCAGCGCAAAATTGTGACGCTATTCTATTTGGATTAGTAGTTAATACCAATGTTGAATCAGTCACTCGTACAGACGCGCTCTTGGCACGTCTCTACGCTGATAGTTTTTTTATTAAATAATTACAATTGACTATGGCTTCTACTTATTCATTTGATATTGTTAGTGATTTTGACCGCCAGGAATTAGTTAATGCTGTTGATCAAACCGAACGGGAAATTAAAAGCCGTTATGATTTGAAAGATACTAAGACTACCCTAGAATTAGGGGAAACTGCGATTATAGTTAATACAGATAGCGAGTTTACCCTCGATGCAATTCATACAATTTTGCAAACTAAATCCGCTAAACGGAATCTTTCTTTGAAGATTTTTGATTATGGGAAAGTAGAATCTTCCAGTGGTAATCGAGTCAGACAGGAAATTAAACTCAGAAAAGGTTTAACTCAAGAAGTATCAAAACAAATCACTAAATTAATTAAAGATGAATTTAAAAAATTACAAGCATCTATTCAGGGGGATTCTGTTAGGATTTCAGCTAAATCTAAAGATGATTTACAATTAGTAATTCAGCGTCTGAAAGAAGAAGATTATCCGGCTGCATTACAGTTTACAAACTATAGGTAAAATATACACAGTTATCTTTGATTGATACTCCACTACCTAAAGGCTAGTGGATTCTTAGTTTATTCTATTTCAACTAGGACAATTAGTTTCTAACCAACTGGATAAATCACCTACACTAGAAAAGTCGAAAATAGCTTCAGCCAAAGCCGATAACTGCTCTGATGATAGCTGTGATAAACTATCTTCTATTGATTGATTTAGTTCACCTAATTGCCGTTTTAATTGGCGTTTAATCAGATTTATCTGACCAATTTCAATACCTTCAGCACGCCCTTCAGCACGCCCTTCAGCACGCCCTTCAGCACGCCCTTCAGCACGCCCTTCAGCACGCCCTTGAGTCAACCCTTCAGTTCGCCCTTGAGCCTTACCCAACTCAATAGCACCTATTCTTTCCCGTTCAAACTGTTCTCGTTTCTCCAAATCATCTACTTCCTCTAAACTTAAGTTTACCCGATCAGCGATCGCAAAAGCCTTCTCAATTTCCGGTACAATTAACATAGATTCTGGCACTACTTCTAAATCCGGTGCTTTGCGTAAAAAATAAAGCCATTTATCCGTAATAGTTGTTAATTCTTCCAGAGTTTTATTAAATTTGGGTAACTCCACAAATACTAATTTTAACGGACTATGTTGATAATTTACTTGTAACTCATCTTCCTTGAGCGTAAATTGTGAAATGACTTTATTATGTTCATTAAACATAATAAAATCCGTCACCGCTACACCAATTGCTGCTCTTAATTCTGGATAAACTTCCCCTAATTTTAGTTGATTAACATACATTTTTGCCGTATTATAAAGAATCCTTTTGCCAAAAGCTGGGACATTAAACGCCTGCATTTCAATTAATACATTTTCGCCGTTATTCAGTTGAGCCTTAACATCAAAATAAGTGGTTTTTAAACCAGAAATTCTGCCGGGGGCGTAGGGATCAATAATTTCTAAAGAAGTGATGAAAGTCTCACCTTGATAGACAATTGCATTCAGAAAACTAATTAAAATATCTTGACTTTGATCCGAACCAAAGATTTTTTTAAAGGCGTAGTCTGTTTTGGGATTAATGAATTTCATAGTGTTAGTGGAAAATAATATAGGTAGGGACTTAGATAATACCTCAGTCCTGTTCAACTAGGGCAATTAGTTTCTAGCCAACTGGATAAATCACCTACACTAGAAAAATCAAAAATAGCTTCAGCCAAAGCTGATAATTGCTCTGAAGTTAGCTGTGATAAACTATCTTCTATTGATTGATTTAGTTCACCTAATTGCCGTTTTAATTGGCGTTTAATCAGATTTATTTTACCCCTTTGTTCACCCCTTTGTTCACCTCTTTGTTCACCAATTTGTTCACCAATTTGTATCCCTTCAGCCAACCCTTGAGCCTTACCCAACTCAATAGCACCTATTCTTTCCCGTTCAAACTGTTCTCGTTTCTCCAAATCATCTACTTCCTCTAAACTTAAGTTTACCCGATCAGCGATCGCAAAAGCCTTCTCAATTTCCGGTACAATTAACATAGATTCTGGCACTACTTCTAAATCCGGTGCTTTGCGTAAAAAATAAAGCCATTTATCCGTAATAGTTGTTAATTCTTCCAGAGTTTTATTAAATTTGGGTAACTCCACAAATACTAATTTTAACGGACTATGTTGATAATTTACTTGTAACTCATCTTCCTTGAGCGTAAATTGTGAAATGACTTTATTATGTTCATTAAACATAATAAAATCCGTCACCGCTACACCAATTGCTGCTCTTAATTCTGGATAAACTTCCCCTAATTTTAGTTGATTAACATACATTTTTGCCGTATTATAAAGAATCCTTTTGCCAAAAGCTGGGACATTAAACGCCTGCATTTCAATTAACACATTTTCGCCGTTATTCAGTTGAGCCTTAACATCAAAATAAGTGGTTTTTAAACCAGAAATTCTGCCGGGGGCGTAGGGATCAATAATTTCTAAAGAAGTGATGAAAGTCTCACCTTGATAGACAATTGCATTCAGAAAACTAATTAAAATATCTTGACTTTGATCCGAACCAAAGATTTTTTTAAAGGCGTAGTCTGTTTTGGGATTAATGAATTTCATAGTGTTAGTGGAAAATAATATAGGTAGGGACTTAGATAATACCTCAGTCATGTTCAACTAGGGCAATTAGTTTCTAGCCAACTGGATAAATCACCTACATTAGAAAAGTCGAAAATAGCTTCAGCCAAAGCTGATAATTGCTCTGAAGTTAGCTGTGATAAACTATCTTCTATTGATTGATTTAGTTCACCTAATTGCCGTTTTAATTGGCGTTTAATCAAATTTATTTTACCCCTTTGTTCACCAATTTGTTCACCAATTTGTTCACCAATTTCAATACCTTCAGCACGCCCTTCAGCACGCCCTTGAGTCAACCCTTCAGCCAACCCTTGAGCCTTACCCAACTCAATAGCACCTATTCTTTCCCGTTCAAACTGTTCTCGTTTCTCCAAATCATCTACTTCCTCTAAACTTAAGTTTACCCGATCAGCGATCGCAAAAGCCTTCTCAATTTCCGGTACAATTAACATAGATTCTGGCACTACTTCTAAATCCGGTGCTTTGCGTAAAAAATAAAGCCATTTATCCGTAATAGTTGTTAATTCTTCCAGAGTTTTATTAAATTTGGGTAACTCCACAAATACTAATTTTAACGGACTATGTTGATAATTTACTTGTAACTCATCTTCCTTGAGCGTAAATTGTGAAATGACTTTATTATGTTCATTAAACATAATAAAATCCGTCACCGCTACACCAATTGCTGCTCTTAATTCTGGATAAACTTCCCCTAACTTCAGTTGATTAACATACATTTTTGCCGTATTATAAAGAATCCTTTTGCCAAAAGCTGGGACATTAAACGCCTGCATTTCAATTAATACATTTTCGCCGTTATTCAGTTGAGCCTTAACATCAAAATAAGTGGTTTTTAAACCAGAAATTCTGCCGGGGGCGTAGGGATCAATAATTTCTAAAGAAGTGATAAAAGTCTCACCTTGATAGACAATTGCATTCAGAAAACTAATTAAAATATCTTGACTTTGATCCGAACCAAAGATTTTTTTAAAGGCGTAGTCTGTTTTGGGATTAATAAATTTCATAGTATCACCTGGAAATAATATAGTAAAGATTAACGCAGATGGTTATTTATATTTACTTTTTTTGACTATAACACAAACACATAAAATCAATAATATCATAAACCCGCCCCTGCGCCACGTTATCACTGCGACTTTTTTGATAATTTCTGTAAAATATCTCAAATAAATATAAAGATTTGTCATTGAGCGGCTAAACCATTGACAACCGAAAAGCACCTTGTTAGGTTATTTATATTGAAAGTGTCGCGTGTCATCTGTATAAAGGTATAAATACAGCCTTTTAAATTAATTCAGGTGACCTAACCAGACTGACTCAACAACAAACCATTCTACCTGTAAGCATTGCAACACCGAAGCCAGTGAAAGCCCACTTTATATCAGGACTACCACGATCAGGTTCTACTTTACTGGCAGCAATACTACGCCAAAATCCCCGGTTTCATGCAGCTATGACTAGCCCTGTGGGGGGTTTAGTGGAGCGAATGTTGGAAGCCATGAGTGAAAACAATGAGTTTTCGGTATTCATTTCCCCGGAACAAAAACGGGCGCTGATTATGAGCATATTTTCTGCTTATTACCACCCGCAAGTTGAAAAAGAAATCATCTTTGATACCAATCGGCTTTGGTGCAGCAAATTGCCATTAATTCTGGAACTATTTCCCGAAGCAAAAGTAATCTGCTGTGTCAGAAATATTGCTTGGATTATGGATAGCATTGAGCTACTGATTCGGCGCAACGCCTTTGATGTTTCCCGGTTATTTAATAATCCAGCAGAACGGGCTACAGTCTACAGTCGCACCGAGGCATTAAGTCAAGGTTCGCGTTTAGTGGGTTATGCCTATAATGCTCTTAAGGAAGCATTCTACAGCGAACAGAGTGCATCTCTCCTATTGGTTGATTACGATTTATTAACCAAAAATCCGGCTAAAACTATGTCGTTGATTTATCAATTTCTGGGCGAAGATACTTTTGAGCATGATTTCGAGAATGTTGAATATCAGGAGCCAGAATTTGATAATAGACTGCAAACAAAAGGGTTACATCAAGTGCGATCACAAGTCGAGTTTAAACCAAGAACAACTATTTTACCGCCCGATTTATTTGAGCAATTTAATAGTTTATCTTTTTGGACAGAGACTACAAATAGCCGCGCTAGTGCGATTGTAGCGAAAGCGAAAGAAACTGTAAAAAATGATCCCCCCTAACCCTGCTTAAAAAGGGGGACACAGGATCTCCAAGTCCCCCTTTACCCCCCCGTACACGGGGGGAGGATGATTTAGGGGAATCTAACCTCGGCTGTAAGTAGGCGGGCATAAATAACGTCAACAAACCGAAAGCTAAAATCCTCATTCTAAAGGGCTTACAGCATTTAGGATTTTAACTTTAATTATGACCACCTACTTAATCACAAGTTTTCGGATTAAGAGAACTTCATCTTTGAGGGTGGGTTTGAAACTCCAACCAAACTTAAACATAAACAATAGATATTAAGGATTTCAGCAATTATGGAATTGCCAACTATGAACAAGCAAGTCATTTTCGTAGACTCCTCGGTACAAGATTATCAAAGCCTAATTGATAACGCCGATACCGCTCAAATTGTAATTTTAGATAACATATCTAGCGGGATTGAACAAATTACTAATGCCTTAGCTAATCAAAAAAATATTGAATCTGTACAGATACTTTCTCACGGTAGCGAAGGCAGTTTAAAACTCGGTACTGATGTACTGAATGGGAATGATATAGAAAATTTTAATACTCAGCTAAAACAGTGGGGAAATGCCCTCACAGAAAATGGCGATATCCTATTGTATGGATGCGACGTAGCCGCCGGAGAAACTGGCAAGAATTTTGTTGAACGATTAAGTGAAATTACCGGGGCAGATGTCGCTGCCTCTAACGACTTAACCGGAAATCAAGCATTAGGTGGCGACTGGGATTTAGAAATAGTAACGGGCAAAATAGAAGCCACCGTACCCTTTAATCAAGAGGCGATGGCAGATTATGACTATACACTGGCTAACTTTGATGTCACGGTAGCAAATGATGATGGCACTGGCACTCTAGCAGGTACATTAAGCAAAGCCATTTTAGACGCGAATAAGGCCGCAGGCGATGACACTATTACCCTACAAACAAACGTTACTGTTAAAGGGGTAATGAAGACCCTAGTTAACAGCAATATTGATTTTATTGGCAATAACCATACTGTCAGTGGCGATAATGCTTTTCGTCCCTTCTTCGTCAAGTCGGGAACCGTGAATTTCTCCAACATGACAGTCACCAACAGTAAGGCACAAGGAGGAGCTGCTTACGACGGCGGTCGTGGCGCTGGCATGGGTGGCGGTTTATTCATCTACAATGGCACTGTGGGGGTGAATAACGTCACCTTTAGTAACAATACCGCGATCGGCGGTACTGGGGCTGGCGCCTATAGTGGCGGCTATGGTGGCGGCGGGATGTTCGGTAGTACCACATCTGGTGGCAGTGGCGGCGGTCTGTTTGCCAATGGCAGTGGAACTGGCGGCGGCTATGGCGGCAACGGCAACTACGGTGGTGGCATTGGCCTTTTCGGTGGAGGTGGCACCATCAGAAACGATCCGCAGACCGTCGGGGGCGCAGGGGGGTTCGGCGGCGGCGGCGGTGCTGGTCGCGGCCAACGTGGTGGCAACGGCGGCTTCGGCGGCGGTGGGGGCTGGGGCCCCGGCGGGGGTGGCAACGGCGGCTACGGTGGCGGTGGTGGTGGTGTCATAAACACCACTGGTACCGGTGGCAGGTTTGGTGGCAACGGCATTGGCACTAACGGCCGATCCGGCGGCGGTGGCGCTGGCCTTGGGGGTGCCATCTTTATTCGCCAAGGATCTTTGACTCTAAACAACGCAACCTTTAGTAACAACACTGCCACAGGCGGTAATGGCGCCCGAACCAGTCCCAGTAGTAGTGAAACCAACCCCGGCCAAGGCAAAGGTGGGGCAATATTTGCCATGACATCCCTCACCAACACCAATGGCAACGACCAAGGAATGCCCACCGCACTCCCTACTGTCACCTCATTAGGGGCCACCTTTACCGGCAATAACGCTGGCAACCAAGCTAACACTCCAGCTGCTAACACTCCCGCCAACGGTCAAGGATCTAACCAAGACAATAAGGATGTTTATGGCACGATTCTTCTTAATACCGCCCCCGTTCTTGCCGATACCGTTGTCACCCTCACTCCCATCCTAGAAGATGCAGATGTTCCCACTGGCGCAGTCGGCAACCTCATCTCATCCATTGCAGCTATCGGTACAAACATCACCGACTCCGACACTGGCGCAGTCGCAGGGGTAGCCATCACCGGGGCCGACACCACTAACGGCAGTTGGTTTTACACCATAGATGGCGGTACTACTTGGACTGCTTTGGGCGCAGTATCCGATACCAATGCTCGCCTACTGGCAGCTAATGCCAATACCCGCATTTATTTCCAACCAACTCCCAACTACAACGGCACTGTCACCAACGGCATTACCTTCCGCGCTTGGGATCAAATGGCGGGTGCTAATGGCAGCACTGCTGACACTAGCACCAACGGCGGTAGCACAGTCTTCAGCGCCCTCACCGACACCGCAGCCATCACTGTTACCGCAGTTAATGACAAACCCAGTTTTAGTAACGCTGGCAACCAAATCCTAACAGCTTGGACAAGTACGGCTCAAAGCGTTAGTAATTGGGCAAATACTGTTATCTTCGGCCCCGCCAATGAATCAACTCAAACTGTTAGCAACTACACCGTTACTAACACCGACAATACCTTATTTACCGCTCAACCCAGTGTAGCAACTGATGGCACGCTGACCTACACTCCCAGTGGTAAACCCGGTACTGCTACCGTTAGTGTGCAACTGCAAGATAACGGCGGTACGGCCAATGGTGGTGTCGATCTTTCCGACATAGCTACTTTTAATATTACCATTCCCGCACCAAAAGTTAACCTGACTGCCAGCCCAACTACTGCTAGTGAAGCCGGGGCAACTGCTATTACCTTGACCGCTACTGCTGAAGGTAATGTTGTCGGCGCTCAAACCCTTGATTTAGCATTAACGGGTACTGCTAGTGTGGCTGACTTTACTGGTACTATTCCTACTCAAATAACTATCCCAGATGGGAGTAATACCGGACAAGTAACCATTACAGTTAATAATGATTTACTTGCGGAAGGTACGGAAACAGCTACTTTAACAATTAGCAACCCATCCACAGGAATCGCATTAGGAACTACTACTAATCAAAGTGTGACGATTAATGATAATCCAGGAATTACTGTCACACCCACCACAGGTTTAACCACCACCGAAGCGGGAGGTACGGCTAATTTTACAGTAGTTCTAAATAGCCAACCCACAGCCGATGTCACCATCCCATTAACTAGCAGTAACACCGCCGAAGGTACAATAGACAAAACCAGTTTAACCTTCACCGCAGCTAATTGGAATGTGGCGCAAACCGTCACAGTTACGGGAGTAGATGATTTAATAGATGATGGAGATATTGCCTACAATATTGTTACGGTGGCGGCTACCAGTACCGATGCTAATTATAGTGGTTTTGATGCTTCAGATGTGGCAGTTACTAATACCGATAACGATATCAAAGGCATTACTGTCACACCCACCACAGGTTTAACCACAACAGAAGCCGGGGGAAATGCCACATTTACAGTCGTTTTAAATAGCCAACCAACAGCCGATGTCACCATCCCATTAACTAGCAGTAACACCGCCGAAGGTACAATAGACAAAACCAGTTTAACCTTCACCACTGCTAACTGGAATACTCCCCAAACCGTCACCATTACCGGAGTAGATGATAGCGTAGATGATGGAGATATTGCCTACAATATTGTTACGGTGGCGGCTACCAGTACCGATACTAATTATAGTGGTGTTAATGCTTCAGATGTGGCAGTTACTAATACTGATAATGATACCAAAGGCATTACAGTTACACCCACCACAGGTTTAACCACAACAGAAGCCGGGGGAAAAGCTACATTTACAGTAGTTTTAAATAGCCAACCAACAGCCAATGTCACCATCCCATTAACTAGCAGTAACACCGCCGAAGGTACAATAGATAAAACCAGTTTAACCTTCACAGCAACTAACTGGAATACTCCCCAAACCGTCACAGTTACCGGCGTAAATGATAGCGTAGATGATGGAGATATTGCCTATAATATTGTTACGGCTACTGCTACCAGTACCGATGCTAATTATAGTGGTTTTGATGCTTCAGATGTGGCAGTTACTAATACCGATAACGATACCAAAGGCATTACAGTTACACCAACAACAGGTTTAACCACAACAGAAGCCGGGGGAAAAGCTACATTTACAGTAGTTCTAAATAGCCAACCCACAGCCGATGTCACCATCCCATTAACTAGCAGTAACACCGCCGAAGGTACGGTAAATCAATCCAGTTTAACCTTCACAGCAACTAACTGGAATACTCCCCAAACCGTCACAGTTACCGGCGTAAATGATAGCGTAGATGATGGAGATATTGCCTACAATATTGTTACGGCCGCGGCTACCAGTACCGATACTAATTATAGTGGTGTTAATGCTTCAGATGTGGCAGTTACTAATACTGATAATGATACGAAAGGCATTACAGTTACACCCACCACAGGTTTAACCACAACAGAAGCCGGGGGAAAAGCTACATTTACAGTAGTTTTAAATAGCCAACCCACAGCCGATGTCACCATCCCATTAACTAGCAGTAACACCGCCGAAGGTACAGTAGATAAAACCAGTTTAACCTTCACATCGGCTAATTGGAATGTGGCACAAACCGTCACCGTTACTGGAGTAGATGATAGCGTAGATGATGGAGATATTGCCTACAATATTGTTACGGCCGCGGCTACCAGTACCGATAGTAATTATAGTGGTTTTAATGCTTCAGATGTGGCAGTTACTAATACTGATAACGATACCAAAGGCATTACAGTTACACCCACCACAGGTTTAACCACAACAGAAGCCGGGGGAAATGCCACATTTACAGTAGTTTTAAATAGCCAACCAACAGCCAATGTCACCATCCCATTAACTAGCAGTAACACCGCCGAAGGTACGATAGACAAAACCAGTTTAACCTTCACATCGGCTAATTGGAATGTGGCACAAACCGTCACCGTTACTGGAGTAGATGATAGCGTAGATGATGGAGATATTGCCTATAATATTGTTACGGCGGCTGCTACCAGTACCGATGCTAATTATAGTGGTTTTGATGCTTCAGATGTGGCAGTTACTAATGTAGCTTCCACACCAATTCCAACGGTAACTCCAACCCCAATTCCAACGGTAACTCCAACCCCAATTCCAACCGTAACTCCAACCCCAGTTCCAACAGTTGCACCGACACCAGTTCCAACAGTTGCACCGACACCAGTTCCAACAGTTGCACCGACCCCAGTTCCAACCGTAACTCCGACCCCAGTTCCAACAGTTGCACCGACACCAGTTCCAACAGTTGCACCGACACCAGTTCCAACGGTAACTCCGACACCAGTTCCAACGGTAACTCCGACACCAGTTCCAACGGTAACTCCGACACCAGTTCCAACGGTAACTCCGACACCAGTTCCAACGGTAACTCCGACACCAGTTCCAACGGTAACTCCGACACCAGTTCCAACGGTAACTCCGACACCAGTTCCAACGGTAACTCCGACACCAGTTCCAACAGTTGCACCGACACCGGAACCAATTCCCGAAACTCCGGTATTCAATGGCAGTGCGGATATCTATGACTCCACCAATTTTATAACAACCATCGAATTTCCTACCCAAGAACTCAAGGTTACCGACAATGAACCCATATCACGTACAGCAGAAGCCAATGTCATCTTTGCCTTAGAAGGTAACGATACCGTCCTCGGTGGCAAAGATAACGACCAAATCATCGGAAATGATGGAGCAGATGAACTCTACGGGAACCTGGGTAACGACATCATTACGGGTAATGGCGGGAATGATTGGATTAACGGCAACCTAGGAGAAGACCTGATTGATGGAGGTGATGGAGAGGATGAACTCTTTGGAGGTCAAGAGAATGACTTAATTAAAGGTGGCAACGGAGATGATACTATCTTGGGAAACAAAGGAGAAGACATAACAGAAGGAAACGAAGGTGATGATCTTCTCTCTGGTAACGAAGCCAATGACACCATTTCGGGTAACTCAGGAGACGACATGATTTATGGCGGTCAGGGCAATGACCTTCTCGACGGCAGCGAAGGCAATGATTTGCTCTCGGGTGATCAAGGTGATGATACCCTCGATGGCGGAGAAGGCAACGATATCTTAACCGGAGGTCAGGGTAATGACTGGTTAGTTGGAGCCGAGGGCGATGACACCCTAACTGGTGGTGCGGGTAATGACCGCTTCTATCTGGCCAGTAGTTTTGGGAATGAGCTAATTACCGACTTTACTAACGGAGCGGATATTATCGCTTTAACCGGAGGTTTAACTTTTGAACAGTTACAAATCACCTCTTTTAACGACTCCACCCTAATTAAAATAGCCAGTAGTCAACAACAGTTGGCTGAACTGTTGGGAGTCGATAGTAGATTGATAGGTAAGAGTAATTTTGTTCTAGGATAACAGTCATTATTGTAGAGACGTGCCACGGCGCGTCTCTCTAATACTGATCTTTCCCGATGCAGTCCAACCTTGCTCAATCCCCTCATCAACATATCAACAGCTAACACCTGTACGCTTCAAAAACTGTTATGATGGAGTTTTAAGGTCTTTTTTATCAAACTGCGAATTGTATGTCATCTTCGTCGGAATTTGCGAGTATTACTTCCTCTGAGTCCGATTTAATCACGGTCGATTTGGCTAATAAGGTACAGACTTTAGGATTAAATCAAATTGAACGTCATATTTTTATTTGTGCGGATCAGACTAAGCCCCTCTGTTGTTCCAAAGAACAAAGTTTAGAGGCGTGGGACTATTTAAAAAAACGATTGACTGAGTTAAAACTAGATCAGGTGACTGAGGGTAAACCCAGTTGTACCTTTAGAACCAAGGCAAATTGTCTGCGTGTTTGTACTCATGGCCCTATTTTAGTAGTTTATCCCGATGGGGTTTGGTATCATTCTGCAACATCGGAGGTGATTGAACGAATTCTTCAAGAACATATTTTAGGTTCTCAAGTAGTGCAAGAGTATGTGTTTTTAACCCCTCCTCTAACCCATCCATTACAAATTACGAATGACAAATTGCTTAATTCTTAATTAATTGTTGGGTAATCTATTATACTTGCTGATATATCTATATTTTGGTGAAAACTGTTTGTCTAAATAAACCTATAAAGAGATATCACCGAACTAGATATAAAAAATTGACCTTGATGTTGTTACGCCGATTCCCCATTGGAACAGATTTTAAAATGAAGGATAGAAACGGAGATCAAAAACGACTGATGCTTGTGGATGATGACCCTAACCTGATTTTATTGGTCAGGGACTATTTGGAATTTCGGGGATATGATGTGGTCACGGCAGAAAACGGTGTAATTGCGTTGGAGATTCTCGAAGATGAACTTCCTGATCTGATGATCTGCGATATTATGATGCCAGAAATGGACGGTTATAGTCTGGTGAAAAAAATTCGAGAAGACCCCCGCACCGGATGGATTCCTGTTCTATTTCTATCGGCTAAAGGTCAAAGTCAGGATAAAGTTAAAGGCTTAAATACCGGAGCCGATGTCTATATTGTCAAACCCTTTGAGCCAGAAGAATTAGTGGCTCAAGTCGAGTCTTCCCTGCGCCAAGCATCCCGTTTGACCAACGGCCACAGTGCCAATCTTAATAGTAATGGCCCTAAGTTGCGGGTGCGTCGGAATGTACAACTAACTCCAACGGAGTTAAAGGTTGTCCGCCTAGTTACTCAAGGTTTAGCTAACCGTGATATTGCTCGGATTATGAAAATCAGTCAACGCACGATTGAAAGTCATATCAGTAATATTTTGGGAAAAACCGGCCTCCATAATCGGACAGAACTGGCCCGATGGGCACTAGAAAGCAAAAAATTTTAGCCCCGTCAGTCACCAGATCGAGGTCTTGAGTTCAGAAAAATGTCAGATGAGTTTCTCCATCAGGGATATAGACTTTGAGGGTTTTCAAGAGATTTTCCCAAAATGGCTGGGGTTATTGTAAATTTTCGTTAAACTTATAATTAAATATAATCATAAGATCATGATGGGAGTGTGGAAACTCAGTGTCTTCAGACCACCAGAGGAAACACGACTCAGGGGAATTTATTCCCCTAGAAATATTCAATTATGCTATCATAAAGAAATTAACATAGTCGTGATAGTCGAGTCAATGACTAAAACAAGTAAAACAATGGGAGTGCGGCAAATATTGTTGTCTCCAGATCCAGAAACCCGTGCGTTATTAGAATACCTTTGTCAACAATCAGGTAAATTGTACAACACAGGAATTTATTTCGCTCGTCAAACATTATTTAAGACAGGTAAATTACTAACAGGAAAGTTTGATCTAGCTTTTGAACCATCGGTATCAAAGTCTTTATTGGCACGATCAATGCCATCAACGCCGGTGCAGCAAACTTTAATGTCGGTAACAGAAGCATTCAAATCTTTCAAGAATTTGAGAGATTTACATGAAAAAGGTCAACCCCATTTTCGACCTAAACCTCCTAGTTATCTCAAGGGTTCTAAACTGTTTAAAGTTGCTTACCCTAATTCTGGAGGGCAAAGACCAACGTTAATTAATGGTTCAAATGCCTTTGGGTAAATTAAAATCCCGTGTAAAACAACTCTGTGATTTACACGGGATTAGGTTTATTGAAACCGAGGAAGCCTATACTTCAAAAGCTAGTTTCTTAGATGGGGACTCCCTACCCAAATACGGTGAAAAACCGATAGGGTGGAAAGCATCTGGAAACAGAATTAAGCGTGGTCTTTATCGGACATCTGATGGTTTTGTTGTTAATGCTGACTTAAATGGTGCAGCTAATATTTTAAAAAAAGTATCGGGAAGATTAGGTTTGTCGCTTAATCAACTCAGTAGACGATATGCGGCAGTCGTAGCGAAAATTAGATTAAACTAATTCTGTCCGCAGAATCTCAGTGTCTTCAGACCTGAGAGTGTCAATTCTACAAATATTAGGTCTTAATTTTCTATGCCTAACGTAAAAAACCGTCTTTCTATTTTTGTGGACGGTAACAATATGTTCTATGCTCAACAAAAAAATGGTTGGTTTTTTGATCCCCGTAGGGTTTTGACCTATTTCAAAACAGAACAAGTGGATATCACCCTAGTCAATGCCTTCTGGTATACAGGACTCAAAGACCCCCAAGATCAACGAGGATTCCGAGATGCTCTGATCAGTTTAGGTTATACAGTTCGCACTAAAATTCTCAAGGAATATTACGATGATAGTTCCGGTCGGTATTCCCAAAAAGCTAATTTAGATATTGAAATTGTTGTAGATATGTTTAATACCGTAGAACAATATGATCGGGTCGTCCTCTTTAGTGGAGATGGGGACTTTGAACGAGCGATTGAACTGTTACGATCTAAAAATACTCATATTACCGTTGTTTCTACAGAAGGAATGATCGCTAGAGAACTGCGGAATGCCACCGATCGTTATATCGATCTCAACGATATTCGAGAACAGATTGAAAAAACAGACTATTAACGATTAGGGAACGCCGGAACACCGGAACACCGAAACACCGGAACAGCCAAAAGTCAACAGTCAACAGTCAACAGTCAACAGTCAACAGTCAACAGTCAACAGTCAACAGTTAACGCTTACAAGGAGATTTTCCCGCGATGAAATTTCAACCTAACCCCGACCGAATTATTATTTTTGATACTACTTTGCGCGATGGCGAACAATGTCCGGGGGCTACCCTGAATGTAGATGAGAAGTTGGTAATTGCTCGACAATTAGCCCGTTTAGGGGTGGATGTAATTGAGGCAGGATTTGCGATCGCCAGTCATGGGGATTTTGATGCGGTTTCTCGAATTGCAGAAGCAGTAGGTACGGAAGATGGCCCGGTGATTTGTAGTTTAGCCCGATCTGTGAAAGGGGATATTGAAGCAGCGGCTAAGGCGGTTTCTCCGGCTTTCCATCGCCGAATTCATACTTTTATTGCTACCAGCGATATCCATTTGCAATATAAATTGAAAAAAACCCGGTCTGAGGTCTTGGATATTACCTCAGAAATGGTCGCCTATGCCAAATCCTTTGTCGATGATATTGAGTTTTCCCCTGAAGATGCGGGACGGTCTGACCCAGAATTTTTGTATCAAGTTTTGGAGCGAGCGATCGCAGCCGGGGCGACAACGGTTAATATACCTGATACCGTCGGTTATACCACCCCGGCGGAATTTGGGGCGATCATTAGAGGGATTAAGGAAAATGTCCCCAATATCGACCAAGCGATTATTTCCGTCCATGGCCATAATGATTTGGGTTTGGCCGTTGCTAACTTCTTAGAAGCGGTAAAAAATGGGGCGCGACAGTTGGAATGCACGATTAATGGCATCGGAGAACGGGCTGGAAATGCTGCTTTAGAAGAACTGGTGATGGCTTTGCACGTCCGTCGGCAGTATTTTAATCCTTTTTTGGGTCGAGAGCCAGAATCAGAAGCCTCCTTGACCAATATTGATACCCGCCAAATCTATAAAACCTCTCGCTTGGTGTCTAACTTGACCGGGATGTTAGTCCAACCGAATAAGGCGATTGTTGGGGCGAATGCCTTTGCCCATGAGTCGGGAATTCATCAAGATGGGATATTAAAGCATAAACGCACCTATGAAATTATGGATGCTCAATCTATTGGGTTGAATGATAACCTGATTGTCTTGGGCAAACATTCCGGGCGTCATGCGTTTCAATCTCGGATGCGGGAGTTGGGATTTGAGTTAACCGACCCGGAGGTGAATAAGGCGTTTGTCCGGTTTAAGGAATTGGCCGATAAGAAAAAAGAAATCACCGATTGGGATTTGGAAGCCATTGTTAAGGATGAAATTCAACAAACCCCGGAATTATTTCACTTGGAATTTGTCCAGGTGTCCTGTGGAAATCAAGCCCGTCCCACGGCTACGGTGACAGTCCGCACCCCCGATGGTCAGGAATTAACCGATGCCGCGATTGGGACTGGCCCAGTGGATGCGGTCTATCAGGCGATTAACCGGGTCGCCAATGTGCCTAATGAGTTAATTGAGTTTTCTGTACAGTCGGTGACGGCGGGAATTGATGCGATTGGAGAAGTTACTATTCGGTTACGTTATCAAGACCGGGTATTTTCCGGTCATGCGGTTAATACCGATATTATTGTAGCCTCGGCTCAGGCCTATTTGAACGCTCTGAATCGTTTGTATGCTTCTATGCAGACCGAAAGTATACCCCAGTCTCAAGAGGTTGTCCAAAGTTCGGTGAGTTAATTAGAAGGTAGTTGGCGGTTAATGTTTAACCGTCAACTTTCAACCCATAATACTAAATTCCATGAATCCAGAACCTTCGGAACAAGAGAAAAAAATTAAACAGGAAATGTTGTTGCAATATGAAGCAGCAACGATGAAAACCAAAAAAGTCTTTATTGTGGTGATGGCAATTTTGACTTTATTTTTGGCTGGGTTAGGATTATTGACTTTTAAAAAGGCTAAAACGATCAATACCCCGGTAGAAAGAATACAAAATTAATTGCTAGGTCTGCTGGTTATGTAGGGAAGTTCTGAGATTAACCCAGGGTTTACTTATGAATCTGATTAAAAATTTAAACCAATGGGAAATTAGTTAATGTTAAACTGGAGGGTAGAATAAATGATAGGTAAATCATAAAAAGCCGTCATAAGTGGGTAATGGGTAATAGGTAATGGGTAATGGGTAATAGGTAATGGGTAATAAAAAGAGTTTACCCCCCCTGCTCCCCTGCTTCCCCTGCTTCCCCAAAAGACGGAGCTTTATAATGAATTTTTTGGTAAGGACGAACCATGTTACCCCAACCGATATCTGATGATCGTGCGCTAAGTCAGTCTTTGCATCAGGCGTTAATTAAACGTTTCTCTGACGCTCTCACTCCCTTAAACCAGTCTCAACTTTCTGAATGTAGCTTTGGTTTTGCTCCTAGTCCCACCGGAGTCAAAACCTTTTTTATTGTTACCCCTTCTTTGTTAGCGGCGGAAACATTACTCGTGGATCTCGATCAAATTCTTGAACGAGTGCAAACCTTAATGATTGGAGTTGGACAGGTGGCTGTTTGTATTCAACCTCAAAACAATCCGGCAGAAACCCCTTCCTCCTCATTGGTTTGTCACCCGTCCGGCCCCCACAAACCCCCTGTGCACGGAGAGCTTGGGGAGGGGTTTCACCCTGAATATATGATGTGTAAAGTTTTTCCTGTCAACAGTACCATCCCCTGTTTAGAAGATTAATGGGCTTTTGAGTTATTGCTCTTACCATTAGATTCGATCACTTCACGAACTCGATAGATCGGTCGATCTTGGGATTCGTGATAGGTTCGCATTGAGAGTTCGGCTAATAGACCAAAACAAAAGAGTTGAATTCCGGTAAGGGTCATGAGTACCGCCAGGGTAAGTAAGGGACGAGCGGCAATCTCTTGGCCTAAGACCAGGCGAATAAAACTCAAATAAGCACCAACAACAATTCCAACCCCAAAAGCTGATATTCCCAACAGACCAAAAACGTGCATGGGTCGAGTTAGGAATTTTTTGATAAAAGAAATCGTTAACAGATCCATCACCACCCTAAAGGTGCGATCTAAACCATACTTACTCTGACCAAAACGACGAGCATGATGGTTAACTGGAATTTCAGTAATTTTTGCCCCTTCAATAAATGCTAAAGCGGGTAAAAATCGGTGTAATTCTCCATAGAGGTTCATATCGGCGATTAACTCAGTCCGGTAGGCTTTGAGGGAACAGCCATAGTCATGTAACTGCACTCCGGTCATTTTGCTAATCAGCCAGTTGGCAATGCGGGAGGGAAGCAAACGGCTCAATTTGTCATCCTGTCGATTTTTCCGCCAACCACTGACGACATCATACCCCTTACCTAATTCCCTCAGCAGGAGTGCAATATCCTGGGGATCGTTTTGTAAATCACCATCCAGGGTAATGATCACCTGACCCTGGGAATACTTAAACCCCGCCGCCATGGCTGCGGTCTGACCATAATTACGCCGGAGAACAATGGCTTTAAGATTAGGATTAATTTCGGCTTGTTGTTTCAGGAGTTCCGTAGACCCATCGCTTGACCCATCATCAACACAAATCAATTCATAGGTTAAACCCAAATCGGCCATATTTGTATCAATCGCTGCAATCAGTCGGGGTAAACTTTCTACTTCATTGTAAATAGGTACAACGATTGAAATAGCTAAGGTGTGGGAATCAAAAATCAAATCTCCATATTCAGGTTCTGGAGTTTTTAAAATTGGTGCTTGTGAAATATCCATTTTTATCTTTTTAAATCAATTATCAAATCCCAGTCCTGAATGCTTACACAGCTTTAGACTGTTTTATTGTAAAGGTTTGAAGACAAAATTCCTATGTTTTTTTCGGAGAAGATTTAGGATTGCTATATAGCGCTACGCATTAAAGTTAGGACACTTCTAAATTCTGAAACTCATTCACTGCTTACTGTTCCGGTGTTCTCGTTCGACCGTTCGACTGGCTCACGGCTCACGACGCGGCCTGTTCCCTGTTCCCTAGTGCGTAGCGCTATACTGGTGATATTTTCGCGGAAACAGGTAGGTTTCGGTTTTTCACTTATTCTAAATTTTCAATGTCAAAATTGACTTCTTCCCAGGTTCAATTACACAATCGTCAAAAGTTGCTGCTTCAAGTCCAAAATGAAGTGAGACAGTATCGCTTACAATCTTTACATCGAGGGGTATTAACTTATTTAGCTCAAGAAACGCCACCCTTAAAAATGCGACGAATCTGGGATGTGGAGTTAAAAGTTAGTCATCATCCGAGTGTTCGTTTAACGAATGATACGGGAATTATTCAAGTTTTTGATCGTTTAAATGGCAGATTATTAATTTTAGGATCGACTGGTTCGGGAAAAACTACAACCTTAATCGGATTAGCTAAAGTATTAGTTAGTCGCGCTCAAACTGATGTTGAAGAACCTATCCCGGTTTTACTGGATTTATCAACTTGGAAGAATCCCGATCAATTGATTATAGATTGGATTGTTGAACAGCTACATATTAAGTATGGAATTTCTATTGCTGTGGTTCAAAATTGGATTCAACAGCTTCAGATTTTACCATTAATTGATGGATTAGATAAACTTTCTTTGAATCAACAAGTTAAATATATTCAACAAATTAATCAAATGTTGAATGGGGATGTTTCACCTTTACATTTGGTGATCTGTGCTAATGTTATAAGTTATCAAAAACTATCGGAACGCTTGGATTTGAATGGAGCTATTTTTTTACGTCCCTTAACTATTCAACAAATTCAAGATTATTTGATTAATTCTCGTAGTCGAGAACTTTGGCAGAATATTGAAAGGGATAAACCTTTATTAAATTTAGCAAAAACACCGCTATATCTAACGATGATGACCTTAGCTTATGAAGAAATTTTAATCATGTCTTGGAAACATCTTAATTCCTTTGAAGATCAACGTGATTATTTATTTAATGCTTATATTCGTCGTCAACTGAATCAGGATATTCATAAATCGGAATATCCCCAGGGAAAAGCACCAAAATCTGAAAGTTTTAGACGATGGTTAGGATGGTTAGCAACTCGACTAACAACCGATGAATTAACAGAGTTTTCAGTGAAAAAAATACCGATTCATTGGTTAGATGAGAATGAACAAAAACCACGTTATAAGTTAATATTAAAGTTAATTCTAGGTTTGATTTGGGGAATTATTCTAATATTAATATTAGCAGGAGTTATTCTCAGAACAACTCCACTTTTAATCCTGGGGATGGGATTGGGATTATTATGGGCAATTTTATTAGAAAAATCGGGTTTAAAGCAAAAAATAGAACAGTTTGTAATTCGATGGATTTTGTGGAAAGATGGGAATATTCCTTGGAATTATCAACGATTTTTGAATGATGCTACGGATAGGTTATTATTACAAAGAAATGGCGATCGCTATCGTTTTATTAATCGTTTATTACGGGATCATTTTTATAATAAAATCTAAACTGGAAACCAATTAATATCTAGTAATTGCTCCAGGGTGTAAGGACATTCTGGGGGAAAGTTGACGGAATTTTGAGTTTTAATCTTGACAAATCCTAACGCATCCTGATAAATAGAATCAAATTCTGAATCTAAATAATTACGGAGATTTGTTGTAATTTTTCGTCTCAACTGAACTCTAAAACTATAGATTTTTTCTTCCCAATGAACTCTATTATAGTCAGCTTCCCCTGTCCAATAT
Source organism: Planktothrix agardhii NIES-204 (assembly GCA_003609755.1). NCBI lineage: Bacteria > Bacillati > Cyanobacteriota > Cyanophyceae > Oscillatoriales > Microcoleaceae > Planktothrix > Planktothrix agardhii. The sequence continues at coordinate 3,253,657 of AP017991.1, read as the reverse complement.
TGCAGTAATAATAAATGACGGATAATCTGTTCCAAAAGACTCACTACCGCGTTTTTCTTTTCCTTACCCAAATCCTCTAATTCCTCAATTAAGTTCTCTATATCTAGCTGTTCAAATTGGTGATTTTTAATTAATTTAACCGTTTCTTGTAACCATTCAGCATCATCAGTTTCATAGAGTGTTTTTAAATCCATGATTATCTAAAATCCTGCTTAATCTTCTGTTGTTTTGCGTTTCGCCCCCGGCGTCACCCCCCGACGTCCGGGATCGGTTTGAGAACGTTTAATAAACTGGCGTAAATGTTGAATAGCAGCATGATCCGATAATAAATCTAACTGTTCTAATCCTTGAGTAAAAGAATACTCAGAACGATATAATAACCGAAAGGCTTTTTTTAATAAAGAAAAATCCTCGGAACTAAATCCCGCCCGTTTTAACCCAACTAAATTAAGCGATCGCACCCGGGAAGGATTCCCCTCAACTAACACAAAAGGAGGCACATCTCGATCAATCCTAGTCATACCGCCAATCATCGCTAATTTCCCAATATGGACAAATTGATGCACCCCTAAAACCCCACTTAATCGGGCTTTTGATTCAATATAAACATGACCCGCTAGGGCGACAGAATTGGCAATTACCACCTGATCCTCAATCACACAATTATGGGCCACATGAACATAGGCCATTAATAGATTTTGATTCCCAATAATCGTAGCGTCCCCGGCATTTGTAGCGCGATTAATTGTGACATATTCCCGAATCAGATTATCATTACCAATTTTAACTAAACTCAAAGAACCATCATATTTGAGATCTTGAGGTTCCGAACCAATTACCGCCCCCGGAAAAAATTGATTGCGATCGCCAATTTCCGTGCGGCCATGAATCACAACATGGGAACCAATGACCGTATCTGCACCGACCTTAACATATTCCCCAATTACAGCATAAGCGCCAACTTGAACCGTCGGATGGAGTTCTGCACCAGGATGAATCACAGCAGTGGGGTGAATTAAGGTCGTCATAGAAATTAAAATAGGTTAAAACCTAACAAGGTATAAGAATTCAGTCTACAAGAGAGAACATTAGTTCTCCTTCACAGGCCAGTTTACCATCGACTTCGGCGCGAGCTTGCATTTTACCAAAACGGCGTTGTTTCACGACCAATAATTCCGTAGTCATGATCAATTGATCCCCCGGAACTACGGGACGACGGAATCGGACTTTATCAATTCCCGCAAATAAAAACAAACTGCCTTTTAAATCAGGAAGTTGAGTTAAAACCACTCCGCCCACCTGGGCCATGGCTTCCACAATCAAAACTCCGGGCATAATTGGACGTCCGGGGAAGTGGCCTTGAAAATGTGGTTCATTAATGGTGACATTTTTGAGGCCCACGGCCTTTTTACCTGGGACATATTCAATAATTCGATCCACCAACGCAAAGGGATAGCGATGGGGTAACAGATTTTGAATCTCCTCAATCATCAATACTGTTTCAGCGTTCAACACAGGGGCGTCGTCCATATCCGATGAATTTAAGTTAACGTTAGTGGTAGAAAGAAGCCCTAAAGGGCTTACTACTTTGATATTTCCTGAACCAGTTGAACATGGAGATGGTGTCCGGCTTTGTATGCTAAGTAATGAGCTTGAGGCAGAAAACCCAATAAACTCAAATCCCCTACTAAGTCTAAAATTTTATGACGCACGGGTTCATTTGCATATCTCAAAGGTGGATTTAACCATCCTGATTTTCCGCACACAATCGCATTATCCAGACTACCTCCTTGAATCAGTCCCGCTCTTGCTAACTGTTCCACCTGTGCTTCTAGGGTGAAGGTTCTGGCCGGAGCAATTTCCCGCGCAAAGATTTCAGGATCAGCCGTGTAACTATACCATTGATTGCCAATGGCTGGGACAGAAAAATCAATCCCGTAGGTAAATCGGGTTTCGGATGCGGGAAAGGCGACGACAAAACCATCGCCCTGCTGGACGGATAGGGGTTTGGTAATTTGAACAGTAGGGACGTCCTGGGAGGGAATATCGAGGGGTTGACGTCCAACGGTTGCGATCGCCTCTACCCAATTTTGAGCCGAACCATCTAATAAGGGGACTTCTGGGCCATCAATTTCAATTCTAGCGTGATCAATTCCCATTCCCGTTAGGGCGGCTAACAAATGTTCAACGGTTCTAACTTTAGCGTTTATAGTGCCTAATTCTGTGGATAAAGTTGTGGATAATACCGATTCTAATATAGCCGGAATTTTAGGATTTTCCGGTAAATCAACCCGCACAAAATAGCGTCCTTCCCCAATATTTGCAGGTAAAACTCTAACCGTTGTGTTCACACCCGTATGTAATCCCACACCGGAGCAACTAAACTCTTCTTTTAGGGTATATTCGCTGTTGATGCTCAATGTTCAACTCTCCTAATTTTTATGGATTTGTATGTTTAAGTATTGCATATTTTTTTATTTTGTGATAAGATTAAGAAACATAGTGATTATTGTCAAGATTTATGAATCAACCCTCATTGCATTTTTTGGCAACCAAAAACTACAAAAATTTATGTTCTGAGCAACCATTTTATCTGAGTAATCTGAATATATTTATCGGGTCAAATGGTTCGGGAAAAAGTAATTTTATTAGTTGTCTTAAATTCTTAAAAAATTGCTTAATTAATATTCCCGAAGAAAATCGAGGAGTGAGTGGTTTTGAAGATGCCATTTCCAAAATTGGTGGCACTAGAATTTTAGATAGTAGTGTGAGTAGTCCAGCAAAAGTTAATCTTTATTATTGTTTTTCCCAAATTTCCCAGACGAATAATCCTGAAAGAGACAGTGTAGTTTTTGACTTACAACTCTATACTGATAGGGGAGAAACTAGGGCGACAGTTTCAGAAGAATATTTATATGGGGGGGAAGATTTACATGATCCAGCCGACTCCGATCCTTTTTATTATTATAAATTACATAATAGAGGATTAGGTAAAGGAGTTGTATCTGTTTACGATCAACCCGGTCAATACTACCCAACTCATTTTGAAAGTTTAGACAATATTCCTACAAATTCTTTGGGCCTATCATCAATTACTAAAATTTTAGAAAATAGTCAATATCCTCCTGAAAATACACCGATTTATAGAATCAGGAGAGAATTAATTGACTTGGTTTCAAAGTGGCATTTTTATAATGCTAATAACATGGATTTAAACCAAATTAGAACCGCCGAGCCAAAGCTAGGACAAAGTGATATTTACTTATCTCAATCAGGCGATAACTTAGCTTTAGTTTTGGATAACTTATATAATCAAAATATTGATTTTGAGGAAAGTCTTAATTTAGCAATGAAATCCATTCTACCCAAAACTCGTCGAATTAGACCAATCCGTTCTGGTCGTTTATCTTTAACTGTAGAATGGCATTTTAAAGACACGAATGAACCCTTTTATCTCAATGAAATGTCCGATGGTACAGTGAGGATGTTGTGTTGGGCAACAATATTACATTCTCCAGTCCTACCTTCTTTGTTAGTAATTGATGAACCAGAATTAGGATTGCACGTTGCCTGGATGCCAATTTTAGCCGAGTGGATTAAACAAGCCGCTCAAAAAACTCAGGTGATTATTACTACCCATAGTCCTGATCTTTTGGATCATTTTACCGATCGTTTGGAGAATATTTCTTATTTTCATTCCACTGATCAAAACCATTTTTCAATTAAACCCCTTTCTCGGGAAATATTGGAACCAAAATTAACAGAAGGTTGGGAATTAGGCGATTTATATCGTGTTGGTGATCCGAGTTTGGGAGGTTGGCCGTGGTAGTATGGGTTTTTGCTGGAGGGGGTGAAGCGGAAGTTCGAGGATTAATCCCTTTTTTAACACAAAATTTTCCGGGGTGTCAATTCCAAAGAAAAACGCCAGTTCGTCGAAAACCCGGCCCTAAACCTAATCCGTTAATGAGTTATGGAAGAACAGGTAAGAGTTTGATTGAGCAAATTCAAGAGCAATTACCGATTGCTTTAAAAGCAGAAAGAAATCAATGTGACCTGATTTTTGTTTTTGATGATTTAGATTGTCGTAATCCAGAAACACAAAGACAAGATAAACTATCTGAAGCACTAATCCAATCGAGTATTCAAGATGAAACAGATAATCAAGAAATTGATTTTATAAAAACTTTGATGTATGCAAAAAAAATTATCTCCCATGTTCTCTAATTCCGATAATCCTCAAAGATATAATGCAGAATTTGATCGAATTTTTAATCAAGCCTTAGATATTGTGAAATCTAGTCTGAATCAACCAGAAATTCCCTATGAGCAAAGGCTAAATGTCGCATTAAAAGTATTAGAAATAGGAATATTATCACAACAGAAAGATTTTAATTCAAATTCATCAGATATTATCCCATCTTCTGATGATTCATCAAATATTCCAGAACCAGAAACAATTATTATAAATCCTGATTATCTACAAATTAATGATTTTTTCTCAAAAGAAGATCATCAAAAACTTTTAAATCTCACCCTCGCCAATCAAAATAATTTCTTTTCCTCGGAAGTAATTAATCAAGAATCAGAATATCGTCAATCCTATATTTTACTTCCTGAATACTTTGCCGAATTTCATGAATTAATTACCCATAAAATTCTCACCGCTAGACCGCAGGTGATGGAACAATTACAAATACAAATGTTTTTAGTTGCTTATTTAGAAATCCAAATTACGGCTCATTTACATGGGGGATATTATAAAATTCATCAAGATATGGATGGGGGAAAAGCAGCTAATCGTAAATTAACATATCTGTACTATTTTTATCAAGAACCTCAAGGTTTTTATGGTGGAGATTTGAGGTTGTATGAAACAAAAATTCAAGGAAAATCAGCCATAATTCAAGAACAATTTACTCAGATTAAACCGCTTAATAATAGTATTATATTTTTTGATAGTCGGTGTAAACATGAAGTTTTACCCGTGTATTGTCCCTCTGAAAAGTTTACTGATAGTCGATTTACTCTCAATGGTTGGATTCATGGTTAACTAAGATTTTTGGATTATATTTTCCAAGACATTAAAAATCAAATCGAACCTAAAATGATTCACCCAATATTCTAATTCTTCCGATAACGCGATTATAAATAGGTTCTAAGGCGCTTATGAGTAAACTCGGTTCTAAAAAGGAAATAAACACATCACTCCAAGATAATTTTCCTGATTTAACTGCTTTCTGATAACTGGGATGTTGACGCAGATCATAATTTTTGACAATCAAATTTCCCGTGGTACGAGTGATCTTGCATAATTTTCCCTTATTAATATTGCTTATTCCCTGTTTTTAGACAAAGACACACCCCCTCTATACCATTCGGTTAGAGGGGGAAATTGTTACAATTAGTGAGAAAACTTCTCATCTAAATCACTCTGATTAATGATTAGGTATCATAGAACCGAGCTTCTGCCGCGTCGGGATTTTCTTCACAGTACAAATCAAAGGCACTTTTTTCTAAACGTTCGGCTTTTTGGTGAGCCGCTTCTGCTTCTAATTCCTCTACAATATCCCAAGCCGCGGCACATTCTTTTGAGGTTGCTCCTTTCTTAGCACAAATCGCCCGGGCTTCATCAATCGACTCTTGAATCCGTTCTTCTAATAGAATGCTTTTAGGATTTTCTACAAAGTCTCCCTTAGTCAGAATATCAGTTACAGAAATAATTCCTAGGAGTTGATCCTGAATCACAGGAGCGCGACGAATTTTAGTTTGAGCAAAAAGTCGAGCTACATATTCCACACCCAGGTCAGGATTGACGGAAATACAAGGTTTAGTCATAATTTCATAAACCCGGATTTTTTTAGGATCTTTGCCGTAGGCGGTGACTTTATAAACAATATCGGTCTCGGTGACGATTCCATAAGCATCCTGTGGATAACGGCGTTCAACAATCAAGGCGCGTAAACACAGAGTACTCATTTGTTCAAAGGCTTCGGCAACGGTGGCGGAACCCTTGATGGTGACCACCTCGGCGGTCATAATATCTCTAGCTTTCAGCATCATAGTGGCTAATTCACAAAAAACTCTATACTTCTATTTTACCTTGAATTGGCAATAAAAAAAAGGGTTGTTTTATTTATTCTAAAATGTTGAAATATGGAAATTTAAAACCTTAAAAAACTAGGATTTAAGGAGATTCAGAAAGTCTGACTGGGAACAGTTCATGAAGTATAGCCCTAGTTAAATCTGCCCGATCTAAGGAGGCTCCGATTAAATTAGCCCCAACCAAATTGACTTGACATAGATGGGCACCAATCAAGTTAATATGGTTAAAATCTCGTTCTCCAGCTAAATAACGACGCAACAGTTCTTGAGAATCAATGGTTGATTGTATTTGCACAGAACCTATCCATTATTTATTCGGTAAAATTGCACCTCGGGTATCCGCATCTCTCAAATTTGCTTGATCTAATTTAGTATCAATCATAATCGCTTCAATCAGATTAACACCACTCAAATTAGACCAGGATAATTTAGTGCGGTAGAGTCTAGCTCGGCTCATATTAGCCCCGCGTAAAGTTGTCCAAGTTACATTTGCCCCTCGAAAGTTGGCTTCACTCAGGTTAGCTTCGCTTAAATCAGCCCCAATCATCGTGACTCGGGTTAAATCCGCTTCATGAAAATTAGCCCCAATCATCATTCCCCCACTCAGGGTCGCATTCGTTAAATTTGCCCCTTCTAGGATGCTTTCTCGCATAATCACGTTGGTTAGGTTAGCGCTTTCTAAAATCGCTCCGGTGAGATTAGCTTTCATCAAATTAGTTCGGACTAGGGTAGCGTGGGTTAAATTCGCGCCCACAAAATTAGCACTGGCAAAATTCGATTCCGTCAGGTTAGCTTCGGTGAGATTAGCTTGAGTGAAGCTAACATTTTTGGAAGAAGACCCGCGCAAACTCGACCCGCTTAAGTTGGCTCGATTGAACTTGGTATCGCCTAAATAGCTCCCAATTAAGTTAACATCGCTTAAATCCGCATCGGTGAAGTCAACACCCGTAAACTTAGTTTCTCGAAAATTTATCCCAATTAAGTTCGCCCCCACGAAGGAGGTATTTTCCAAGTTAGCCCGAGCAATCGTGGCTTCCCGGAGGTCAACACCCCTTAAATCCACTCCGACGAGGCTAACGGCTCGAAATAGGCGCTCTCCTTCTGCATAGCGTTTTAATAATTCATCAACCTCCATATCATTAGCCTCACGAATAGTCCCAGTATTAATTTAGAATGACACAGCCGCAGAATACTCCCTCCATCATCCCAGATTACTTAGGTTTTGGGGAGTCTGTCTTTAATCTCAATCTCTAGGAAATGGGCATCACAGGCCATAATACCCTAATTGTTCATTGCTAAATTCAGTAAAAACTAAATCTTCAGGACGATCAATATCTAATAATACAGGTAATTTACCGACGGATAAATTCAAGGTTTCACAAATATTGAGGGTGATATCACAAACCGTTGCTGTACCCCAAGGAATATCTTTAAATAATTCAGGAATATAACTCTTTAAACCAATTAAATAATATCCCCCATCTTTAGCAGGGCCGACCACAATATCATGATCTTGCAATAGCTTAAATCCTTGATATAAAATATCAACAGTTAATTCTGGGCAATCGGTGCCAATCATCATAATCTGGGTTTTTTCCTCATAAAATGCCATTTGAAATGCCTTTCCCATCCGATTTCCCAAATCCCCAAAACTTTGGGCATCATAAATTAAATCTGCCCCTAACCAATTTTGCATCACATCTAAATTGCCTCCAGTAAATCTAATTTCAATAGATAAAGGCTCTATTTTTTGTAATTTTCGGACTGTATTTAGGGTTTTTTCCGTCATTTGACGATGTAAATTTGCCGCTCCAATTTCTCCCACAACCGGAATTAATCTGGTTTTTGTTTTTCCTGGTTCGGGATAACGGGTGAAAATAATTAAATGTTTATCCATGATAAATTTATCCGTTTGATCTTAAGAAAGAGATTTTTGATCTAGGTTTTATATTGCAATCATAAGTGATTCCTGAAAAAAAATGTAGGAGTTCACTCTCTAAACTAGACCTCAATCGGGTTTAGAGAACAAACTCCTACCATAGAATATTACAATTTTGACAAAAATTATAATTTTGCTGATTCCTTCCTATCCTTTGGAAACATTAATATTTTGACTCATTTCTAACATTCTTTGAATCGGACGTAAAGCGGCAATTCGGATTTCTTCAGAAAGGGTAATTTCTGGAGAACAATTTTTCATCGCTAAATAAAGTTTTTCTAAGGTATTTAACCTCATGTGCGGGCATTCATTACAAGCACAATTACTCATGGGCGGGGCAGGAATAAAAGATTTTCCCTGGGTTTCTTTTTCCATTTGATGAATAATTCCGGGCTCGGTTGCCACAATAAAACTTAACTTAGGACTACTTTTGACATAGTTTAATAATGCCGTAGTGGAACCAATATAATCCGCCTGGTCTAAAACCGGAAGTTCACATTCAGGATGGGCAATAATTTCCGCTTCAGGATGTTCAATTTTTAGCTGCACTAACTTCTTCTGGGAAAAGTTTTCATGCACCATACAAGCTCCTTCCCATAATACCATTTCCCGTCCCGTTTCTGTCATCACATATCGGCCCAAATTGCGATCGGGCGCAAAAATAATCGGCTGATTTTCAGGAATTTGCCGAACAAGCTCCACCGCATTAGAACTGGTGCAAATAATATCACTCATCGCCTTAATTTCGGCGGTACAATTAATATAAGACACCACAATATGATCAGGATATTGGGCTTTAAATTGAGCAAAAGCATCGGGGGGACAACTTTCGGCCAAGGAACACCCCGCATCCAAATCCGGTAACAACACCAACTTATCAGGATTCAAAATTTTAGCCGTTTCTGCCATAAAGTGAACCCCAGCAAAAACAATCACATCAGCATCGGTCTGCGCCGCTTGTCGCGCCAGTCCCAGGGAATCCCCAATATAATCAGCAATATCTTGAATATCAGGATCTTGATAGTAATGCGCCAAAATAACCGCGTTCAATTTTTGTTTAAGCTCTTGAATCGCTGCAAACAAATCCTCGGGTAAATCGGCAACAGTCGAACGGTTTGTCGCGGGAAGGGTGGATGTAAACATAGAACCTTATCAGAACTCTCAATATTGTTCAGGGTAGTTTAATTATAGTTGAATTCACCAAAAAAGGGGATTCACGGTTGCCCCAAAATTGCTTATTCTAGGTGAGGAAGCTTTGAAACTATCATCCCTGTGAATACCAAACCCCTGAAAATTGCCGTTGTTGGAGACGTTCATGATCAATGGGAACAGGCGGACGCCCTGGCATTGAAGTCTTTAGAGGTTGATTTAGTCCTATTTGTGGGGGATTTTGGCAATGAGGCGGTGGATGTCGTCAAAACCATCGCCGCCGTGGATACCCCCAAAGCCGTCGCTTTTGGCAACCATGACGCCTGGTACACCGCCACCAACTGGGGACGTCAAAAATGCCCCTATAACCGGACAACCGAAGATCGTGTCCAAGAACAACTGGATTTAATCGGGGAAGATCATGTCGGCTATGGAAAACGGGACTTTCCCGATTTGCAATTAACCGTAGTCGGAGGGCGTCCCTTCAGTTGGGGGGGCCCAGAATGGAAATATAACGATTTCTACATGGAGCGATTTGGAGTGGATGGTTTTGCCGCATCCGCCCAACGCATGATTCAGGCGGTGGAAACGGCAACCTTTGACCGGATTCTGTTTTTGAGTCACAACGGCCCCACGGGGTTAGGAGAGGCAGCAGAGGCTCCCTGCGGGAAAGATTGGAACCCGATGGGGGGAGATTATGGTGATCCCGATTTTGCCCAAGCGATCGCCCACGCCCGCACCCTGGGTAAAACCATTCCCCTAGTCGCTTTCGGCCACATGCACCATCATCTGCGCCATACCAAAACCCGTCAGCGTCAACGGTTAGTTACGAGTACCGAGGGGACAGTTTATCTGAATTCCGCCTGTGTCAGTCGGATTCGAGAAACCCCCCAAGGGAAGCAACGGAATTTTTCGCTAGTCAGTTTAGACCAAAACCAAGTATCGGAAGTGTCCTTAGTCTGGGTGGGTAAGGACTTCCAGGTCGTTGAAACAGAATTATTATCTCGGCGCTTGGCACAATCCTCATCCATGCTATAATTATTTAGCTCAACGATGAGCAACTGGAGAGGTGGCAGAGTGGTCGAATGCGCCTGACTTGAAATCAGGTGAGCCGCAAGGTTCCGGGGGTTCGAATCCCCCCCTCTCCGTTATTTTAGGGATAATTAAATCATCTCAATTGAAAGGTGAATTATAATGGAACATCACCAGGATAAAAAACATATCCCACTAGATAAAATTTTTCCAGGGAATTGCATTGAACTGCTAAAAAACTTACCCGATGAATGTGTTGACTTAGTTGTATCCTCACCACCATACAATTTAGGTAAGGAATATGAAGCCAGAAAAGCTCTGGAAATTTACCTAGAAGAACAGACAATTGTACTGCAAGAATGTAGTCGTGTTCTGAAAAAATCTGGTTCACTTTTCTGGCAAATCGGTGCTTTTTCCGACCGAGGAATGTTAATACCCCTAGACGTTCGTTTTTTTCCCATTTTAGAATCTTGCGGCTTAATTCCTCGGAATAGAATTATCTGGGCGAGACAGCATGGACTTCACGCTCAAAAAAAATTTTCTTGTCGCCATGAAACGATCCTTTGGTTTACAAAATCCGACAGTTATACATTTAATTTAGATGCCATCAGAGTCCCGCAAAAGTATCAAAACAAAAAGCATTTCCGAGGCGATCGCAAGGGTCAACTTTCCTGCAACCCAGACGGAAAAAACCCCGGCGATATTTGGATGTTTCGGAATGTCAAACATAATCACGAAGAACAAACAATACATCCTTGTCAATTTCCAGAAGACTTGATTGCTAGAATTGTATTAGTGACAACTTTAAAAGGTGAGATTGTACTTGATCCCTATATGGGATCGGGTACGGTGGCAGTTGTAGCAACAGATCACGAACGTCATTTTTTAGGGGCAGAAACCGATGATAAATATTATCAAATTGCCCAACGGCGGTTAAGTGGAAAACCAGATGATCGCGGTTATTTTCCCAATTTAAAAACTCTACGAAATTATGTAGAAAAAACCGGGGAGTCAATTGATAAATTTCGTTTTGATGTGCAAGTAGGTGAAAGGGCAACCGAACGCAGTCAGGCGAAAATATACCCGGAAGAATATCATTTACAAGAGTTGGAAGATCGTTTACTTTATGAAGAATCGGCTTTTGCTGCTGATATTCGTGGCAAAGATAGACCTGTAGATCGTAAACTAAATGGAAAAGGTAACAAGACAAATAATTCACCTCAACAAATAGCAGAGTATATCCAACCGGAATTATGGAGCTAATCTGTTATATTTTAGAGAATCCAAAGCCCACATTGACTGTTAGGAAATCGCCCAGCAATTATTTGACATTGCCGTTCTTCCTGCGTTAATATTGTCCTTGATGTTTTATCTTTGTAAATAGTCCATTTAGCAGGTACGGTTTCATTTTTCAACTCAAATAAGCCAACAACTTATAGGATAATTTAAAGGATATCAGAATTTATTTAATAATTCTTCAATTTGATTAAATAATATTCCATCATGAAATGTTTGCTACATATTCCTCCTGTAGAGACGTTGCATACAAAGTCTCTACAGGAGGGGTGGAGGGATAATCTGTAGCATCTATAATTGGATTTCATATTTAGGTTGGGGAAATTTTTTTTTGAGAATATCCTGATCAGAACCAATCGCCCAGGAATAAGTAAGAGTAGATGCACCCTGATGGTTTTCCTTCAACTTAGGTTGGGAGAATTTTTTTTGAGAATATCCCGATCAGAAATAATCCTAAAAGAATAAACAAAAATAGATGCACTCTGATGGTTTTCCTTCAACTTAGGTTGGGGGAATTTTTTTTTGAGAATATCCCGATCAGAAATAATCTTAAAAGAATAAACAAAAATAGATGCACTCTGATGGTTTTCCTTCAACTTAGGTTGGGGGAATTTTTTTTTGAGAATATCCCGATCAGAAATAATCCTAAAAGAATAAACAAAAGTAGATGCACCCTGATGGTTTCCTTCAACTTAGGTTGGGGGAATTTTTTTTAAGAATATCCCGATCAGAAATAATTCTAAACGAATAAGCAAGAGTAGATGCACCCTGATGGTTTTCCTTCAACTTAGGTTGGGGGAATTTTTTTTTTCAGAATATCCCGATTAGAATTAGGCGTTAAAATTTAATGATGTTCAAAAATACCATTAAATTGTAATAAATCCAAGGTCACAAGTACAGGTAAACAGGAAAAACATTGTTGTGCGAGTTCTAAACGGTCTTCTCGCTCTAGCATAGAAACCAGATTTTTCTGCACATTTAATAAATAGCGCACATCATTGGCGGCATAATTTAATTGATTGTCCGATAAATTACTCGCATTTCCCCAGTCCGAACTTTGGGAGGTTTTATCTAGTTCGACTTTCTCCAATTCCTGAACTAACTCTTTCAGTCCATGTTTTCCGGTATAAGTTCTAACTAATTTACTAGCAATTTTAGTACAAAAAATCGGATTAACTTCAATCCCTAAATAATAACGAATTGTAGCAATATCAAATCGAGCAAAATGGAATACCTTCAGAATATTAGGAGCTTCTAGGAGTTGTTTTAAATTAGGAGCTTCTTTTTGACCCTTGGCAATTCTAATGGCGGTCACTTGACCTTTAGGATCACAAATTTGAATTAAGCAAAGGCGATCGCGCCAAGGTAATAACCCCATTGTTTCCGTATCTACCGCTAAAGCATCTGCGGTCAGATATTCAGATAATAATGCTTCGGAAATATCCCCATCACAAACTTGAAAGTTAGACATATTATTTTAAAACAGTTTCAATTAATTTTACCCTATTGAGGATTAGGCAGATTAACACAGATTAAAATCCGTGAAATCCGTGAAATCCTCTTAAATCCGTGATCCCCATTCCTAACTATCTTTTCCCAACAAAAATCTGAGTAAAATAATACTCTCCCTTAGCATTTTTAACAATACCCACTCCAGTTAAGTCAAAATTTCCCACCATATTTCGTTGATGACCCGGACTTTCTATCCATCCTTCAACTGCTTCTTTTCCTGGGTTAGAATAACCAGAATTAAAAGCCACATTCTCGGCAATTTCTCGCCATGGAGCAAACTTACTAATGTTTTGAAACCGAGCTTCCGCACCCCCATGACCAAAAGCAACCTTCCCATTAGCCATTGCATAGCTATGAATTCGGGACTGTTCACTAATATTAGGGTCAAGTTTTAACGGAGGTAAATTCTTGGATTTTCGATATTCATTGACTTGCTGATAAACCGATAATTCTAATTGTTCAATATTAGAAGAATTTGAAGCTAAAATAGGTTTTACCTCCGGTAAAGATGGGGAAATTAAGTTAGTTTTCGATAAAAATGTACACCCTCCCAATAATAAGACTATTCCCATTACAGGTAACTTAAACATAGTTTATTCTGGCTATATTGTTGACGCGGTAATGTTGCGAGAGGTCTGGGAAATTGCGATCGCTTTTAGTTTACAGCATAAATTATGATTTTTGTCAATATTCCTAGTTGTGGCTTCCGGTTTCGGTGATGGACGTAACCCTGTTCGGTATTTTTAACCCATTTTAGTCTGTAATATTCTCAGGGAGCGCAATAGCCTGAGCATTATGAGCGGAATTAGCCGTGAGATTTTTCTAGATCCTAAACATATTCCTAAACATCTACCAAACACCCCTCAATCACAGAGATTACTCCTACGAGGGCGAGCAATTCATGTTTTCAATGATGAAGATACGATGCTACAAGTTGCTCAAGCTATTATAGAAAGAGGTGAATACACGGGCAGCGTTCGGAATTACGAGCGCTATGGGCTATTTTTTACTGAAGCAATCGGTTATCGGATGAGTCCAGACGGTTCAAGAACTCCTTTGTTCTACGGTGAGGTAAAAATTGATGCAAACAACCGATACCACGCAATTCCTCGCACCCGACCTAGTGAAAGATGATTGGAACTTCTTAGAAGTTTGGGTAGATTCAATGCAATCACCACCCTACATCTTGCTGTTACTAGGTGACAAAATGGAGGGTTGTTATATTTTCGACCCCTCTGAGCGTTATAGTCTTGTAAAAGCTTTTCAGAACTATGAAGAAGCTCAACTCTGGCTATTGGAAGATGAATACGAGCCACTGGAAGGACGCCTATTTAGCCTTGAAGTTCGCCAGAGCGATTGAAACTTGTTGCATGGAAAGGTTTTATGTCCGATAAGGAAATGACCGAAAAAACTCTCCTAGATGAAATTGTTAATTGCCCCCATGCACAACAATGCCTAGGGGATTCTGCTGCTGAAAACCTTTGTCGTACAATTGTTGAGTATCAAAATACCCTCAGCTTACAAAAATTCCAAGTTCCTGAACCGTGGAGTGGGGAAATAGAGAAAGCACCCATTCTATTTCTCAGTTCCAATCCATCAATTGGTGGTGATGAAGCTTATCCTACTTGGGATTGGTCATCGAAAGAAGTCCATGATTATTTTAATTATCGTTTTGAAGGAGGACATAAAACCTGGATTCTGGATGGGACAAAATCGTTGCAAACAGATGGAACCTATAGTCGCGTTACTCAATTTTGGGCAGCAGTGAGGAAACGTGCGATTGAACTTCTTCAACGAGATGTTATCCCAGGATTCGATTATGCGCTGACAGAAATTGTGCATTGCAAATCCCATCACGAAATTGGTGTAGAACAAGCGCAAGAGCAATGTGTACAAGCCTATTCAATGAGGATTTTAGAACTAGCAAAAGCAAGGGTGATAGTCGTCTTAGGAACACCTGCAAGAAAAGTTATTCAAAGGGAATTTGAAATTCCCCCAGAAAAATTGCTATCCGAATCGATTGAAATAGGGGGGAATCAAAGATTGTTTACATTTCTTCCCCATCCAAATGCGCGAGCTAATCGTTCTTTTGCTAAGTGTTTACAAAACGATGAACTTGAAAGGCTACGTGCTTTTTTGCGACATAACCAATAATGTTCTAGTATCACCCATCCTTCCTACAAACAATTCTGCTTTTAATGATTGATTTAACTATTAGGATGATTCAAGAATTTTTGTACCGTTTGAACATCTTTATCTCCCCGTCCTGAACAATTTAAAATAATCCGAGGACTGCCTTTTAATTGAGGACAAAGGGTTTCTAAATAGGCGATCGCATGGGCAGTTTCCAAGGCTGGAATAATTCCCTCCAAACGGCATAACCGTTGAAACGCATCTAACGCTTGCTGGTCAGTAACGCTATAATATTCCGCCCGACCCAAATCTTTTAAATAACTATGTTCTGGCCCCACCCCCGGATAATCTAAACCCGCACTAATCGAATGGGCTTCCATAATTTGGCCATCATCATCCTGTAAAAGATAACTCATCGCCCCGTGTAACACTCCCACCCGGCCATGGGTGAGGGTAGCAGCGTGTTTTCCCGTTTCTACCCCCGACCCGGCGGCTTCAACCCCAATTAGACGCACAGAGGTTTCATGGACAAACTCATTAAACAGCCCCATGGCGTTAGAGCCACCTCCGACACAGGCTAATAAAATATCAGGTAAACCGCCCCATTTTTCCAAACATTGGGCGCGGGTTTCTACCCCAATCACATTATGGAAATCCCGAACAATCATGGGATAGGGATGGGGGCCAGCCACGGAACCTAGAATATAATGGGTGGTTTCAACGTTAGTTACCCAGTCGCGGATGGCCTCAGAAGTGGCATCTTTTAAGGTTCCCGTACCCGCTTCCACCGGGCGAACTTCCGCCCCTAATAGTCGCATTCTAAACACATTTAGGGCTTGACGTTCCATGTCATGAATACCCATATAAATCACACAGTCTAGGCCATAGCGGGCGCAAACCGTTGCCGTGGCTACCCCATGTTGACCCGCCCCGGTTTCGGCAATAATGCGCTGTTTGCCCATTTTTTTGGCTAATAGGGCTTGGGCGAGGGCGTTATTAATTTTATGGGCTCCGGTGTGGTTGAGGTCTTCCCGTTTCAGATAAATTTGTGGGCCAGTGCCGTCGGGTCTGGCATAATATTGGGTGAGGCGTTCGGCGAAATATAGGGGGCTAGGTCGTCCCACATAGTCTTTCAGCAGGCTTTGTAGTTCGGCTTGGAATTCAGGATCTTGACGATAATGATTATAGGCTGTTTCCAGTTCAGCTAAGGCGGGCATTAGGGTTTCTGGGACATATTTGCCCCCAAATTGTCCGAAGCGTCCGAGCAGGTCTGGGCGTTTTGTGGCGGGGCGTTGGGGGTTGGGAGGTAAGGGAGTGGTAGTCACGGCGATTGGGAAATAATTACTGAAGAACAATTTTATAATTATAGATCGACCCACCCTGTTTTTTCGATATAGAAATTGACATCCTCCCCGGCGTAAACGGGCAGGGATTCCATCTATAATTTAGCAGGTCAAAAAATAATCATAACCTCGGCACGGATTGCTATAGATTTCTATTAATCTTTAAAAGAGATCTAAAAAATTACTTCGAGATGCTTGATCAGTTGCTAGTCATGTTCTCAAAACCAAAGCTGATCTTAGGGTTTAAATCATTATTAATTAGTCAATCCTTGCTCCAGGGAATTGTAGGGTTGATTGTAAAGTCTTAACAGAATCTAATATTTTCCTTAAATTTTGGCAAATTTGTCCAACTTCAGGCATTTTAGTGTTTATATATTCCTAAATTGTGAGATAATTAATTTCGATATTGAATTGCTGAAATGGCTGTATCCATTAGTTTAGGAGGGAATACCAATGAAAATTATAAAAACTCAAACCTTATCAGGGCCTAATTATTGGAGTATTGATGTTCACAATCTGATTATTATTCACCTCGATTTAGAAAAGGATAATCGCTACACCCATGAAATTCCAGATTTCTGCGATGGACTTTGTGAAATTTTACCCAATTTAACTGAACCAAAATATCAAGATTTCCTGACAAATCTAAAGACCGGAATCTTGATGAGTGATGTAGTTCTACAAGTTGCCTTAGAATTGCAAAGATTAGTCGGAATTCCCGTAGACTTTGGCTGTACTCGTCCGAGTTCCCAACCCGGAGTCTATCGAGTGATCTTTGAATATAAAATAGCCAAAGCTGGACGCTATGTATCCAGGTCGGCACTGCGGTTATGCCATAGTTTAATTGATCATGGATTTTATCGGGAAACTGAACTGCGGCAGGATTTAGAAGACTTACAAGAAATTTTCTCAGAGGCTCAACTTGGCCCGACAACGGAGGCAATTGTTCAAGAAGCTGAAGCTCGTGGAATTCCCTGGAAAGAATTACCCGCCCGCCATGTAATTCAATTGGGTTATGGCAAAAAACAACGACGAATTCAATCTTCCCAAACCGACGGCACCAGTATTTTAGGAATTGAATTTGCTGGAGATAAAGAAGGCACAAAAACCCTTTTGGATGCAGCCCGTTTACCCGTTCCCAAAGGAACCGTTATTGATAGTTTAGATGATTTAGAAAAAGCTATTGATGATATTGGTGGATTCCCGATTGTTTTAAAACCGCTAGACGGGAATCATGGTAGAGGTATTACCCTAGATATTCAAACCTGGAGCGAGGCGGAAAACGCCTACGAAATGGCTAAAAGTGAATCAAAAATTGGCACTATAATTGTTGAAAGATACTATCAAGGAAATGATTATCGGGTGTTAGTTGTGGATGGAAAAGTTGTGGCGGTAGCTCAACGGGTTCCAGCCCATGTTATTGGAGATGGTCGCTCAAATTTAATAGAATTAGTCGAAGAAACAAACCTTGATCCCCGTCGAGGTAGTGGTCACGAAAATATGTTAACTCGGATTGAAATTGATCGCAATAGTATTGATATTTTAAAACAACAAGGCTATCGGTTAGAAAGTATTCCCAAAAAAGGAGATATTTGTTATCTAAAGGCAACTGCTAATTTAAGTACGGGTGGCATTGCCATTGATAAAACCGATGAAATTCACCCGGAAAATATTTGGATTGCCGAACGCGTCGCCCAAATTATTGGCTTAGATATTGCCGGAATTGATATTACCGCCCCCGATATTAGTCGCCCTCTGCGAGAAGTGGACGGGGTGATTGTGGAAGTTAACGCCGCCCCTGGGTTACGGATGCACATTCACCCCAATGAAGGCAAATCCCGAAACGTTGCAGTTCCGATTGTGGATATGCTTTATCCCCCCGGAACTTCTAGTCAGATTCCGATTACCGCCATTACCGGAACTAACGGTAAAACTACTACCACCCGCTTAATCGCCCATATCCTTAAAAAAACTAAAAAAGTTGTGGGTTTTACCACCACTGATGGTACTTATATCGGAGATTTTTTAGCAGAAGCCGGAGATAATACCGGGCCTCAAAGTGCCACCTTAATTTTAAATGATCCCACCGTGGAACTGGCGGTTTTAGAAGCCGCCCGGGGGGGGATTCTCCGGTCTGGGTTGGGGTTTAATCGCTGTGATGTCGGAGTGGTGTTGAATGTTTCCGAAGACCATCTGGGGTTACAGGATATTAACACCGTGGAGGAGATGGCAGAGGTGAAAAGCGTTGTGGCAAAGGCGGCTAGTGAATATGCGGTGTTAAATGCCGATGATCCTTTAGTTGTAGCCATGGCATCACAGGTAAAAGCAAAAGTGGCTTATTTTTCACTAAATGCTGATAACCC
The DNA here is from genome assembly GCA_003609755.1 of Planktothrix agardhii NIES-204. Taxonomy (NCBI): domain Bacteria; kingdom Bacillati; phylum Cyanobacteriota; class Cyanophyceae; order Oscillatoriales; family Microcoleaceae; genus Planktothrix; species Planktothrix agardhii. The sequence goes on along the minus strand of AP017991.1, from coordinate 3,234,788 downwards.
AATTATTAGTGAGCACGTTGCTCAGGGAGGAGTTGCCGCGATTTATGAATCGGGTTATTTATCCTTTTTAAAAGCAGATCAAATGATTCGGGTGGAACAGATGGCGAATGTTCCCCTCACCTTACGGGGGTTAGCTCCCTTTATGATTGCTAATGCTCTGGCCGCAAGTTTAGCGGCCTATGTCCAGGGAGTCACCATTGAGGAGATTAGTCAGGCTTTGCGGACATTCCAGATGTCGGTGGAACAAACCCCCGGACGGATGAATTTAATTCCTTACCAGTCTTTCCATGTTTTACTTGATTATGCCCATAACCGTGCCAGTTTTCAAGCAATTCTGGAGTTTGTTCGTAATTGGCCTGATGGGAAAAGAATTGGGGTGGTCTGTGCGCCCGGAGACCGACGCCCGGAGGATTTTACCGAATTAGGACGATTAGCAGCCCAAATGTTCGAGCGGATTATTATTAAGGAAGATGAGGATAACCGAGGATCTCAACGGGGAGAAGTCGCTAAATATATTGAAATTGGGGTTAAACAGGAAAATCCTGATTTTGATTATGAGATTATTCTCGAAGAAGTGCAAGCTATTCAAACTGCTCTGGGTGAAGCAACTCCGGGTAGTTTGGTGGTGATTTTCCCTGAAGGTGTGAAGAAAGTTTTAGCTCTGCTTCAGTCACATAATTGCCCTTAATTCGTTGTTGGGCTTTAGCAGCAACAACAAATTAAGATTAAAGACAATTTCTGATAAAATGTTATAAAACTTAAAATTATTCACAACTCAAGTTAGCGGGAGAGCAAGATGGCATTATTTGGTTTGTTTGGCAGAAAAGGGGATTCTAAACCCCAGGAAGAAACGGGAAGTGGTTTCTATCTCGACGGTAATGCAGCCCAAGGTCTGGGGGATATGGACAGATTCAAGGATTTACCTCCAGTCAAGAAGACTTTCCCCGTTGAAGTTGAGGCTCCTAAATCTACAACGCCAAAAGCACAGGTATCTTTTAATCCTGTGGCTGAGGAATCTTCTAGCAAAACTGAACGCCGTCGAGCCGATAGCAGCATGGATATGTACCGAAATCTGGCCAAGGAAATCAAAAAACCGTAACCTCTAGCCAAAAATAATTTAACGATTCATCGGGTTGAGAATTGTAGTAGAGACGTTAAAAACTCGTCTAGCAGCTACTGTTCTTAACCCTATTTTAATTTTATGGGAGAGAAATACCCCCTATAGCAGTGTAATAATAGATACAAATAATAGATTTTTGAAATTTCCCGATCGCTGAGAAATTTTTCACGAAAAGATGAATTGACGGTGCAACCCACGAATTTACATGAAGGGTTAGAAAGTACATTTCAATATCATTCCTCTGTATCCCTCAATCCTTGCTTAGATGCTATGACCTGTTCTTAACTGAAATGGAATAATTGTTTAACGGATTGGCGATCGCCCAATTCCGCGACGTGGGTTTGGGGTTGACCGATGATCAGCTAAAGAAATTACCTGGGCTTGATTTTCTTCTCTAGCTACCCGAATTAATAACCCAGCTAAAGCTAAACTAGCAATCATGGAACTTCCCCCATAACTAAATAGGGGTAAAGGTAAACCTGTAGTTGGTAAAACCCCCGTGGCTACCCCAATATTTAATAAAGATTGTCCCACCATCACTACCATCACTCCCACCGCTACTAATTGATGTTCAATTTGTTGTGCTTTCATCGCCACTCTTAGGGCTAGGGTTGCATAAATTGTTAACAATAATAACAATAATATCCCCCCAATAAAGCCAAATTCTTCCGCATAAACCGAGAAAATAAAATCACTATATTGAATCGGTAAATAATATAATTTTTGGTGAGATAATCCTAATCCCGTTCCCCAAAATCCACCAGAGCCTACCGCCAAAAGACTTTGAACTAACTGATATCCGTCTCCCATTGGATCAGACCAAGGATTTAAAAAAGATAAAATTCGTCGTCTTTGATATTCTTTAATAGTAACACTTAAAATAGCTAAAAGTATCCCGCCTAAAGCTGTTCCTCCTAAATAAGAAAAAGGCAGTCCCGCCGCTAAAGCCACTAACCAAAGAGTCATCCCACAAAGGGCGGTGGTACTGAGGTTTGGTTGGGTAAGAATAGATAATAAAACTATCCCAAAAATTCCTAACCAAATTAACCGAATTTGCCAATTTAAACGATACCAATTGCCAAAAAAACGAGCGCTTTGTAAGACCAAAAAAGGCTTCATTAACTCCGAAGGTTGAATCGGAATCGGCCCAATTGAAATCCAGCGTGTAGCTCCATTAATAGTAGTTCCTAATCCGGGAACTAAAGTCAGAAATAATAATCCCAGAACAATTAAAACCCCCCATTGGGCAATTTTTAACCAAAATCTCAGGGAAGATTGAACAATAAAACTAAATCCGACTAATCCTACGGCTGTCCAAATTAATTGACGTTTAAAATAATATAATCCATCTCCTTGTTCAGCATAGGCGATGGGATAGGAAGCAGAAAACATCACAATTAAGCCTACAAATAACCAGAGAAAGGTTATCCAGTGTAACCATCTTGCTTCCGTTGACCAATGGGTCAAAAAAGAGGTAGAAAAAGGGAAAATTTGTCTTAAGTTCATCAGCAAGAAAATTAATGAGTTAGGCTTAGGGTTAATAATTTAGGATTTGGCGTTCAGGACAATTAAAATAATATCGAACTCAGGATAGCCAGTGGATATGTTCACTCGCAGAAGTCATCCTGATCAACCCCTGATGGTTCAGCATAGTCCCAATTGTCGCACAATTCGGTTAATTGCGGGCCCAGAAGAATTTGTTCCTAGAGATCAAATCCGGGCTTTAGTGATGGAGAAGAAAACAAGTAGAAACTCAATTTAGTTGGCAAGGTGTCGCCTTAAAATTAAGCGATCTTTATACTCAAATTCTGAGGTGAATCTGCATAACTCTTAAAAACAGGAAATGAGACTTCTGTAACTTTTGATACTGTCTTTCGATTCAGAACTTGTTAATTTCAGGACAAGTTTTAACTCAAATTAATTGCTTCTAGGGTTCCGGTTTGCTGCAAATTGCTGAAAACGCCAGGTCCGAGAGAAGCAAGCTATCCTGGATTCAGATTTTAGGAATCCGTTCTTCAAAAAGGGTAGCTACACGGCGGGAAAAAAGCCCGGGAGAAGTTTGTGAGTGGACGTACCTCGCAACGGCTCTCGGCTTTTTGCATGGTACGGATTGATCTGCATCTAACAGGAGTTATTCCATGAGTGAGCAATCTGTTTTTCAACCTCCCGATGAAAATTTCAATGAATTTTCAACTGAAGCTCAACGCGCATTAGAACGGGAAAATCGCTTACCTTTAACAGGTTGGCAACAGGAAGTAGATCGCGGTTTAGAATACGGTTTAGAAGCCGCAGAAAGTATCAAAGATCGCCGAATTCCGACGTTTTCCAGAGGAGAATTACCCCATTATGCGGGGATTAATACGTTTCTAAAAGCTCCTTATTTAGAAGATGTTCGTTTAGTCGAAAATTATGATGTTGCGATTATTGGAGTTCCCCATGATTCGGGTACAACCTATCGGCCCGGAACTCGTTTTGGCCCCCAAGGAATTCGCCGAATTTCTGCTCTTTATACCCCCTACAATTTTGAATTAGGGGTTGATTTACGCGAACAAATTACGGTTTGTGATGTCGGGGATATTTTTACGATTCCCGCTAATAATGAAAAATCCTTTGATCAGATTTCTAAAGGCATTGCTCATGTTTTTAGTTCCGGTGCATTTCCGATTATTTTAGGCGGAGATCATTCCATTGGTTTCCCCACTGTTCGGGGTATTTGTCGGCATTTAGGCGATAAAAAAGTTGGGATTATTCATTTTGATCGTCACGTTGATACCCAGGAAACCGACTTAGATGAACGGATGCACACTTGTCCCTGGTTTCATGCCACAAATATGAAGAATGCCCCAGCTAAAAATTTAGTTCAATTGGGCATTGGTGGCTGGCAAGTTCCCCGTGAAGGCGTTAAGGTTTGTCGAGAACGAGCCACTAATATTCTCACGGTAACTGATATTACAGAAATGGGGTTAGATGCGGCGGCAAACTTTGCTTTAGAACGGGCATTAGATGGCACGGATTGTGTGTATATTAGTTTCGATATTGACTGTATTGATGCGGGTTTTGTCCCTGGGACAGGATGGCCGGAACCTGGGGGTTTATTACCTCGTGAAGCCTTACATTTACTCAAAAAAATTGTTCAAAATGCTCCCGTTTGTGGCTTAGAAGTTGTTGAAGTTTCTCCGCCTTATGATATCAGCGATATTACGTCTTTAATGGCAACTCGCGTGATTTGCGATACCCTCGCCCATTTAGTGGTTTCAGGACAGTTACCCCGCAAACAAAAATCCTCCTACATTTACCCCGAATCTCAACCCGAACTCGTTCAATGGTCATAAATTAGGTGTCGGGTGTCGGGTTTCATGTGTCGGGTTTCTCATGATTTCCCCATCTTTTGCTATCTGCTCTCTCCTGTTTCCTAATTATGCACGAAACTGACATGACAAAGGCGTTAATTCTAACGGTAAAAAACTGGTGGAATTCACAGCCTGAACCTTATAAAATTGATAAAATTCATTTGATTGTGGGTAAATTTACCTGTGTTGAACCTGTTAGTTTGCAGTTTGCTTTTGAAGTGCAAACCCGCAATACTTTTTTAGAAGGGGTAATCCTAGAAATTCAAGAAACTCCATTAATTGCCTATTGTCATACTTGTCAAACGGAATATTGCCCAGAAATCGGTTTACATTATGCTTGTCCGACCTGTCAGTCACCGATGGAGGATATTCGTTTCCGGTCGGGAATTAAAAATTGATCGTATTGAATATTCTATAGCAGGGAACAGGGAACAGGGAACAGGGAACAGGGAGGAAAAGAGTTTACCTTCTGGTTTGTGCCCTTAGTCTCTGTCCTAACTGCCAGCACAACTTTAATTAACAATAGGAGAACAAAATGCACCAAACCTTTGATTTTAGTTTAGGAATTAATTTACTCCATGCTAATCAACATTTAGCCGATGATAACCGATCCCATTTTGATCAATGGGGAATCACCTGTTTAAATATTATGAGTAGTCCAGGGGCGGGAAAAACGGTATTATTAGAAAAAACCCTAGAAGCTTTAAATTTAGAGTTAAAATTTGCGGTCATAGAAGGAGATATGACCACAGAATTAGATGCAGAACGATTGCGTCAATATAACGTTCCCGTGATTGCAATTAATACCGGGCGTTCCTGTCATTTAGATGCTAAAATGGTCTGGGGTGGAATTCATAAATTAGAACAAGATTATGATCCTCAAAGCTTTGATTTAGTCTTTGTGGAAAATGTGGGAAATTTAGTTTGTCCGGCCGAATTTGAAGTTGGAGAACACGCTAAAATTGCGTTATTAAGTATCACAGAAGGAGAAGATAAACCCTTGAAATATCCCATTATGTTTCAGGAAGCCGATTGTTTATTAATCACAAAAATGGACTTATCCCCCTATTTAGAGATTGATGTTGAACGCATCGCTGCTAATGTTCGACAAATGAATCCTCACGTTAAAATTATTCCGGTTTCTGCGAAAACGGGAGAAGGGTTAGAAACTTGGTTTGCATGGGTAAGAACACAAGTCAAAGCCAAGCAAACCCTAACCCCAGAAGCCTTAAATCTTCAGTCCATTTAACTCTCAAAACTTAACCACTCAATCATCTGGTAAAAATCGATGAAACGCAGAAAAATTTTATCCTTATTTGGGGTATTTGTAGCGAGTTTAGCGTTAATTGTAAGTTGTAATCAAGCCCAAAATTCCACACCGAATAATAACGCTTCAACTCCGACAACACCCCCCCTAATTATAGGATATAGTAATTGGTCTGGATGGTGGCCTTGGGCGATCGCAGAATCTGAAGGATTATTTAAAGCCAATGGCTTGAACGTTGAATTAAAATGGTTTGATGGCTATTTAGAATCCTTACAAGCAATGGCGGCGGGACAATTAGATGGGAATTGTCAAACCTTAAATGATACGATTGCCTTTGTAGGTGATTCTAAAAATGGTCAAGTGGCGGTTTTAATTAATGATAACTCTGCCGGAAATGATAAGATTATTGTAGCAGAAAATATCAATAAAATTCAAGATTTAAAAGCCAAAAAAGTCGCCGTTGAAGAAGGTTTAGTGGATGATTTCTTATTGGCGTTAGCTTTAGAAAAAGAGGGAATGTCTCGTCAAGATGTAGAAATTGTTAACTTAGAAACGGGGGCTGCATCTGCCGCCTTCGTAGCGGGACAAGTTGATGCAGTGGGGGCATTTCCTCCCTTTTGGTTAACAGCATTACAACGAAAAGGCAGTAAAGAGTTAATCAGTTCTAAAGAATTTCCGGGGGCTATTCCCGATTTATTAGTGGTGAGTCAAAAATTGATTCAAGACCGTCCTGAACAGGTGCAAGGATTAGTTAAAACTTGGTTTGATATTCGAGAATTTATGGCAAAAAATCCTGAAAAAGCCAATGAAATTATGGCAAAACGGGCGGGAGTTTCTGGTGAGGAGTTCAAAATGTTTAATGATGGGACTAAATTTTTTACCATTCAAGACAATTTAGAAGCCTTTAATTCTGGAAATTCCATGAAACATTTACCCTTTGCCGCCAAAAAAATGAGTGACTTTATGTTACAAGTGGGACTCCTCAAAACCAAACCCAATTTAGAACCCATTTTAGATGCTCAATTTGTTAAAAAATATGCAGAAACTCTCAAACAATAATTCAATGGAACCCAAACCTCGCCAAGCTTTAAAACCCACTGTTTTTTGGCGTATTGCTGAAAACATTCCTCCCGCTCTCAATTGGGTATTAGTCACCCTTTCCATTGTTATTCCTTTCTGTTTATGGTGGGTCTTAGCGTTAATTCTTAATTCTCGCTTTCTTCCCACTCCTCCCCAAGTTTTACAAGCGGGTTTTGGACTCTGGGAAAAAGGGTATTTAGTACAGGATACCGTAGCCAGTATTACACGGGTGACGTTGGGATTTTTCTTGGGGGCAATGTTAGCAATTCCGTTAGGAATTTCGATGGGATCTTTTGCCAGTATTCGGGCATTAACTGAACCCTTAATTGGGATTTTACGCTATATGCCCGCCCCGGCATTTATTCCCCTTTTAGTTTTATATCTCGGTATTAATGAAGCTCCGAAAATCATGTTAATTTTTATCGGAACATTGTTTTTCAATACCTTGATGGTTATGGATGCGGTGAAATTCGTTCCCAAGGATTTAATTGAAACCACCTATACTTTAGGAGGAAATCGTCAACAGGTGTTAACGCAAGTGATTATTCCTGCCATTATTCCTAATATTATTGATGCCTTACGAATTAATATGGCAGCAGGTTGGAATTTAGTCGTTGTAGCCGAATTAATTGCCGCCGAAGTGGGGTTAGGCAAACGCATTGTTATTGCTCAAAAATTCCTGAGAACCGATGAAATTTTTGCCTGTTTAATCATTCTAGGTTTAATTGGGTTTGCCATTGATTTATCTTTTCGACTCCTATTAAAAACAACCTGCAAATGGGCTGTTGATTAATCAACTGTATTCTAACCGTAGGATGGGCTTTGCCCATTATCTAAAATAATGTATCCTACTTAACAGTTCATGAATTAACTGTTAGTTACAATTAACTCTCAGTTAGAAAGAATTGCCATAGAATTTATAAAAATTTAATTGATACTAACGATAGTATAATTCAGTTTGGACTCAAAAAAATGCACCTAGAAATAAATAATCTTCATAAACAATTTCCCACCCGAACAGGGTTTTTAGTCGCCTTACAAAATATTAATCTGCACGTTGAAACCGGAGAATTAGTCTGTGCTGTTGGCGCATCCGGTTCAGGAAAATCCACCCTATTAAGAATGATTGCCGGGTTAGATTATCCCACTTCGGGTAAAATTATCGTGGATGGAATGGAAGTCACCGGGCCTGGAGCAGACCGGGGAATGGTATTTCAACGCTATACCTTGTATCCCTGGTTAACCGTCCAAAAAAATGTAGAATTTGGCTTAAAATTACAGGGGGTTTCCCATCAACAACGCCGAGAACAAACCTCCTATTATTTAGATGTTGTTAGCTTAACTCCCTTTGCCCAATGTTATCCCAAACAACTCTCAGGAGGTATGAAACAACGGGTAGCCATTGCCCGTGCTTTAGCCACACAACCGAAAATTTTGTTAATGGATGAACCCTTTGGGGCGTTAGATATTCAAAGCAAAGAAACCATGCAACAATTTTTACGGCAACTGTGGCAAAAAACAGGTTGTACAATTTTAATGATTACCCACGACGTTGAAGAATCGGTATTTCTATCCCAAAGAATTTATGTATTAAGTACCAGACCCGGACAAATCCAAGATGAATTTATAATTAATTTACCCGAAGAACGTAATTATAAAATCAAACGTCAATTAGAATTTCAAAAATATGTCGGTGATATTATGGATTTACTACGGGGAAGCAAAGAAGAATCTGTTATGGCAGGGAACACCGGAACATCCCCCCCTAGCCCCCGTGCACTAGGGGCTAGGGGGGGAGGGAACAGGGGGGAAAATACTTCACCGTCTGGGTTCTAAGATCCGTCTGGTGTCCTAACTACCTTGGCGGTTGCTATACTGTTTATACGATAAGTCTGGTGGCTTGAAAACTCAGTGTCTTCAGACCTGAGAGTGTCAATTTAATACAAATGCACAAGACGGAAAAAGGTGGGTCTAGCCCACCTCAATCAATCTAATTGATTTCTGGCTTAACCCAATAACGCTTTCGCCTTAGCCAAAACATTATCAACGGTGTAACCGAATTTCTCCATCAACACACCACCCGGAGCCGAGGCACCAAAGGTATCAATGCTGATGCTGTCGCCTTCGCTACCTGTGTAACGTTGCCAACCAAAACCACAACCCGCTTCCACAGCCAGACGTTTGGTAACAGCTTTAGGTAACACAGACTCTTTATAAGCAGCATCTTGTTCTTCAAACAGTTCCCAACAAGGCATAGAAACCACCCGAACTTTTTTCCCAACCTGGGTTAATTTTTCGGCGACTTCCACACACAGAGAAACCTCGCTTCCAGTTCCGATTAGAATTAAATCGGGAGTTCCTTCGCTATCGGACAGAACATAAGCCCCTTTGCCGACCACATCAATAGAACTACCGTTTAAGTTCGGTAATGCTTGGCGAGTTAAGGCTATCAATGTGGGACGATGACGGTTTTCCACAGCGATTTTATACGCACCAGACGTTTCGTTACCATCCGCCGGACGCATCACCAACAAGTTAGGAATCACCCGCAAGGAGGCAATGGTTTCCACAGGTTGGTGGGTAGGGCCATCTTCCCCAAGGGCAATCGAGTCATGGGTCATCACATAGATCACACCAATTTCCGATAAAGCAGCTAAACGAATCGCCGCCCGCATATAGTCGGCAAAGACTAGGAAGGTAGCACAATAGGGAACTAACCCCGAACCATGCAAGCCAATACCATTACAAATTGCCCCCATTCCGTGTTCCCGAACACCGAAACGCAGGTTACGATTTTGATATTGTCCTTTTTGGAAATTACCAAAACCCTTGATCTCCGTTAAGTTGGAGTGGGTTAAGTCCGCCGAACCCCCAATTAATTCGGGAATAGCCGGAGCTAAGGCATTCAGACATCCTTCGGAATATTGGCGAGTGGCTTTACCTTTTTCATCGGGAGTGAATGTCGGTAAGGATTTTTCCCAACCTTCGGGGAGTATTCCACTGGTGCGGCGTTCAAATTCCGCAGCTTCTTGGGGATATTTGGCTTTATAGTCAGCCCAAGTTTTATTCCATTCAGTTTCCAGATTAGCCCCACGTTCAACGGCTTTGCGGGTATGGGCTAAGGCATCTTCAGGAATTTCAAAGGGTTCATAGTTCCAACCCAGGTTTTTCCGAGTCGCGGCCACTTCATCTGCGCCCAAAGCGGCTCCGTGAACTCCAGCAGTATTTTGTCTGTTGGGAGAACCGTAACCAATGATGGTGGTAACTTTAATGAAAGTGGGTTTATCGGTGACAGCCTTGGCTTTAGCAATAGCATCGGCGATACCATCTAAGTCGGTATTCCCATTTTCAACGTGCAGAACGTGCCAGCCGTAGGCTTCAAACCGTTTGCTCACATCTTCGGTAAAGGAAATCTCGGTATTTCCATCAATAGAAATATGATTATCGTCATAAAGGGCAATTAATTTACCCAGTCCCAGATGTCCCGCTAAGGAACAGGCTTCACCAGAAACCCCTTCCATGTTGCAACCATCACCCAGGATCACATAGGTATAGTGGTCTACCAGTGCAGCATCGGGTTTATTGAAGGTCGCCGCGTCATGAGCTTCGGCCATCGCTAACCCAACGCCATTGGCAATCCCTTGACCTAAAGGGCCAGTGGTAACTTCCACACCCTCAGTTTCAAAGTTTTCTGGGTGGCCAGGAGTCCGAGAACCCCACTGACGGAATTGTTTAATATCATCTAAGGTGACGCTATCATATCCCGTTAAATAAAGGAGGGCATACTGCAACATACAGCCATGACCTGCGGATAGGACGAAGCGATCGCGGTTATACCATTTAGGATTTTTGGGATTGAACCGCATAAACCGATCCCACAACACAAAGGCCATGGGCGCGGCACCCATTGGTAATCCTGGGTGGCCGGATTTAGCTTTTTCTACCGCATCAATGGCTAGGAAGCGAATCGAATTAATGCAAAGTTCTTCAAGTGATTGGGCTGGATCAACCATAATTATTGTTATCTGTAAACTTTAGTGAGTGCGTGAGCGCTCATTTTATAGAATCTCAACAAGTGATTCTCTGCCATAAGTCGCTCTGGAATTACCCTTAGACCGCATCACAATCATCTCATCACTTGAGACACGCAAGCAACCCAATTCTTGATTTTTGGTCAAAGTTTATTTTCTTGCCTATGCACAAATTGTCAATTTTGTCAATACCCTACCCGTTACTTGCCATTTTCCCCAATTTAAGATTGCTATATCTTTAAAAATGTTTATCAATTAACATATTACCTATTACCTATTACCTATTCCGGTGTTCCTTCCTATACTTTCAACTTTCCCCAGTTAAGACCAAAAGCAATATTGAGATTTTCCAAAGATTCCACTAGCCAAAATACTTTATCTCGGGGAAAAGTGGCATAATGGTTAAATAGAATCGAGAACCGTTTTTCTAAATCTGATTTAACCTTCCGACAAATTAAGACAATTTTTAAGAGTAACCCAATTGAACGAGTCACACCCAAGTTACTGCTTAAATCTAAAAACACAAAGTGATGGGGTTGTTGGGGACTTTCTACGACTAGGAAATTTAATAACTTGCGACAGGTTCCCGCTATCAGAGTATCATTCACTTTCTGACTATCATTGTGTGAGAGCGTCCCTTGAAGTTCTCGGTACAAGCGATTATTAAAATGTTTTTTTGCATATTTAGTATCAACTGCATCCGTTAAATATTCATACAATTCTTCTTTAAACGTCCGATAGGTACGAGCGTTTTGAATTTGATTGACAAAAATTTTGGCTAAATCATCATAGGTATGATAACCGTCAATTCTCCCCGTAAAATGTTTGAGGGAAAAATTCAATTTTTTATCCGTTAATAGGGTAGGGTTTTCCACAGTTGGTAAGATTAACCGTTGTTCCCGATGAATATTTTTAAAGGTGAGATATTGAGATAAATCATGTTCAAAAGTTTCTTGAGCCTGCGTCCGCATATCCCGAATTTCCTGGCGTTGTTCATCGGGACTATCATCGGTTAAAAAACAATGATCATATAAATAGGGATAACGACTAATTAAACCCTCGACATTATCACTTTTTTTATCTTCTTCCGCTTTGATTTTTTCTTCAAAAACCATACTCAAACGGCGCAGAGCTTGGTATTGTTCGGTTTGAGTAAATCGTTTAACTAATGAACGGAGGCGTTTTGCTGTCCAACAGGAGGGTAAACCCGAGGGTGTTTGTTCAAAACTATGAATCAGTTCAGGAATCGCCCACTGATCCCTGGGATGTTTGCGCCATCGGTTAATTAAAATATAGCAACTGCGGTTCAGAACATACTGAAATTCTATATTAGCTAAATCGGAATCAACAATCCGACCGACGGCTAAATTAACTCCTAAATCGGGGTATTCCCCACCTTGGATAAACAGATTAAAGAAACGCTGAATCAGTTGTAGGGGTGCTTCAAGATCAACACAGCATTGCAGATGAACATAAATGACTTGCTCATCTGACGAATGGTAATACTGGCTGAACCCCAAACTATTCACGGTACAACCCCTCTTTTTCTAGGGACAGATCGAACACAACAAGAAAACTATTACAACCCCAAACTGTCACCCAACATCATAACCTGCTTGAGTCCGTTTTCCTAACCGTCCCAATGTTCGAACAAGTGAGATTTCAATTTTCCCTCCCGTCTCTTTCGGAGTATGCTCCTACTGGTATCGAGGCAAGTACAACGTCCAGTTATCTTTAACCCACTTCTTCTGTAACAACAAAAGAAATTTGAATAAGAATCAACCAAGGATGACTGAAAACTTGAGGCAGAGTGTGGCTTACGTAATAATACATATATTCTATAGATAAATCATTACAACTTCTATAAAGATTTAGCAAAAATCAGCGATAAATTGTAAAGATTCGGTAAAGCTATTTCTTATCAGCTTTGATCACGGTTAAGATCGATGGCTCCCAGGGCTTTAAGTGTAACTTTTTGTGCCGTTGTAATTCCGGTCACACCCGTAATATTTAAGCCATTGTATGGCTTATCAGCGCGTAAGGTTTTTAAACATTCATTAGTATGTAAATCCCAAACCTTAATCCCTTGATCATGACTTCCACTCGCCAAAAAATTTCCTTGAGGATCACCATGAACTGACCAAACGGGGTGATCATGACCCTTGAGGTTTTTCACACATTCCCCGGTGGCAATATCCCACAATTTAACATTATGATCATAGCTGCCACTTACCCAAACTTCTTTCTGAAGATAGAATAAAATTCCTTGGACTCGTTCAAGTTCACCTCGCCAGGTTTGCAGACATTCACCAGTTTCAACATTCCAACATTTCACCGAACGATCATAACTCCCACTGACTAAAACAGAACCCTTGTCCGTAAACCCCAAAACATGAACCCGATCACTGTGACCTTCGAGAACCGCCAAACATTCTCCCGTTAGTACATTCCAAACTCGGATCTGGTGGTCATTACTCCCACTGGCTAAAATCCGATCCCGGGGACTAAAAGCCACCGAACCCACCCAACGCCGATGACCTTCTAAGGTTTGTAACAGTTCTCCGGTCTGTACATCCCAGACTTTCACCGTTTGGTCATCACTAGCACTGGCGAGTAGCATACCTTCGGAACTAAAGGTCACAGCTTGAATCCGATCGCTATGACCATGTAAGGTTTTTAGACATTCCCCCGTCTGTGCATCCCAAAGTTTTACCGTTTGGTCATAACTCCCAGTGGCGATTAACCCGCCATCGGGACTAAAGACCACTGACCATACCCAATCCAGATGACCGGGTAAATGCTTGAGACAACGACCTGTCCCCACATCCCACAGTCGCACCTTATTGTCATCACTACCAATAGCCAAACGCCGACCATCAGGACTCACAACAAACGACCAAACCTGATGACGATGACCCCGTAAGGTTCGTAACCGTTGCCCAGTTTGCACATCCCATAACTGCACTATCCGATCTACACTTCCAGTGGCGAGGGTTTGACCATCGGGACTAAAGGCTAAGGAACAGACCTGACTTTCCAGTCCGGTTAAAGTCTTTAAACACATTCCCGTTCGGATATTCCAGAGTTTCACGGTTTGGTCATCGCTGCTACTGGCTAATAGTTCTCCATCGGGACTAAAAACCACGATCCAAACCGAGTCTTGATGACCTTCAAAGGTATGGAAACTGTTACCAGTATTGGCATCCCATAGATGAACTGTTTTTTCCTGGGTACTACTGGCGATCAAATGAATTTTACCAGGAGTTAATCCCGAAGCAACGAAGGTAACGGCCCAATTCCAGGCCTCATTGCCATAGAAAGTGTGTACACAGGTTGCGGTTTGAATATCCCAGAGTTTGACCGTCTGATCCTCACTGGTGCTGGCGATCTGTTCACCATTGGGACTCCAGGTGAGGGTGGATAGACGGTCAGTATGACCGATGAACTGATGCACAGATTGTCCCGAATCAATATCCCAGATCCGAATCTTTTGGTCATCGCTACCACTGGCTAATAAATCCCCTTGGGGGCTAAAACCCACGCAATTTACCGTTCCTTGATGGTCTGACCAACGGTTTAGGCATTCTCCGGTTGAGACTTTCCACAGTCGCACAGTTCGATCCTCACTACCACTGGCGAGTAAAGTACCATCAGAATTGAAACTGAGGGACTTGACGCTTCCGGTTTGACCTTGACAGACTAATAATAGTTGACCTTCTTCGACTGTCCATAAAATAATTTTGCCTTCTGTATCTCCGGTGGCTAGAATTCCGTTATTTCCCAGGGCGACGGTGAGGGAATTTCCTAGGGTTTTGGCAAACACTGATCGAGATAAATCGGAACCGGAAAAGTTAACGTTTTGTAAGTTAGCATCTTGTAAATAGGCTTGCCAGAGTGTTAATTGAGAAAAGTCATACTCTGCTAAATCGAGATCTAAGTGGTGACAAAGATTCAGAATATTCCCGCCTCCATAACCGGAGGAATGACGGTCTTGTTTTAACCGTTCAATTAGGGTTTTAAATTTTTGATTGAGTTCTCCTGAAATTCGATAACGGTTGAGGAGTTTTTGAACAATCGGTTGCAGGATTAAACGGGTTTGACTTTCTCTAATATAATCTTTGGCTTGGGATTTTATTATGGGATATTGATTAAGAATATTAATGGTTTCTGTTTCGATTTCTTCGATAACTTTTTCAATCAATTTTTCAATTATATATTCCATGACTACGGGTTGTTGGGTGAAACTCCCACTACTTTTTTCAATTAGCGATCGCCGACTCAAGGATTCTAGGGCTTCGATCAGTTTTACGGGGGAAATAATTGATAACAAATCTTTCCTTAAATCCACTATTGTAGAAGGTTCTCGATTAATCGCTAACCAGTACATGGTTTCTAATTCCAGTTCAGAAATTCGCCCCAATTGTTGTTCTAATAAATCCCTAATATCCCCAAATATCGCCGTTCCTTCCCGGATTTGGTCTAAAAAATCACTAACATTCCCAGCAAATAAATCATAAATAGTAGTGGTGACAATTTTCAATGCTAGGGGATTTCCGGCATAGCGTTCAATTAATTCTTGCCATTGTTTTAAGGAACTATAAACTCCTTTAGTTTGAATGATTTCTTGGCAATTTTTTGTATCTAATCCCAGTAAAGGTAAACAACGAACTTTCAGAGTTTGACCTTCTAATGCTGATATTTCTCTGGGTTTTTCTCGACTGGTAATCAATAGACAACTTTTGTGTTGGGTTTCTCCTAAACGTTTAAATAGATCCCCGTAATTTTCATAACCTGGATAGTAGCGTCCAACTCGATTTCCTTCTTGTAAAATTGATTCTAAATTATCTAAAATAATTAAGCATTGAGAGGTTCTTAATAATTCCATCAATTGAGAAATTTGACGGGCAGGATCGGTCGACAAGTTATATTCAGTCTTATTAGCAAAAAATTGAATTAAATCGATTAAAATTTCAGTTAATGGCGGTGCATTTCTGAGCGATCGCCAAATCACATAATCAAAATTAGGATGAATTTGTTGAGCAAATTTTACTGATAAAGAGGTTTTTCCCATTCCCCCCATTCCTAATAACGCAATCACCCGACAATCTTCCTGCAAAGTCCACTGTTCAAGTTGGGCGAGTTCTTGAAGGCGTCCATAGAACTGAGACACATCCGGTGCTTCTCCCCAGTCCACATTTGAGGGGGTTGACTTTTGAGGATTAAGGTTTGAGGGTTGAGGGTTGACGGTTAAGAGCAAACTAGGGAGAACAATTGTACTACTGACTTCTCCATCTTCCTGTAATAAAGCGTCTAAGGAACGACGTTCAATGACGGCGCGAAAATTCTTTTTCCCAACTTTTTCACCTAACTCATCTGATAATAACTTCCATAATTTTGGCCCTACGTCCTGCTTCAGATATTCAGGAGTACAGCGATATTCTAAAGCAATTTCATGATATTTCTGACAGTACCAAGTTCCTTGAATAACGGCGATTTGTGCGTCAGTCAAGTGTTTTCCGGTTTTGTTAAAAACCAATGTATCGGTAATTGCAAGTGCCTGTTCAAAGTTCATCATGACCAACAGATACAACCGAGTTTGTTTTTGCTGTTTATCTCGCACCTTTACTATACCGTGGCAGGAATTGTAACAGAAAGTGGTTATATCGGAACTTATCTTTGATCTTCTCAAGGTCAGAATTTTATTTTTTATATAGAAGATATCATATCCATTAACATCAATGAACTTTGAAAGTTTTCTTTTTGAGGCGGTTGTAATTCTTAACTAAAATTAAAGTCAGCCTTGTATTAAAGCTGACTTAGTAATTATTGAATTGAGATTGTGGTCGTTGAAATCTTCTAATTAAACATCGTGACATAGACAGAATTTAAAAAATTGGATTTAAGACATTTTCTCAAAATAGTTTAAGCCAGAGGAAACTACGCTGCCAGCGAAACAGAGATATGTATAGTTTCATCCATTGAAGACTGGGAATAATCAGGATAAGAATACATGACGGATTTCGCTTCCATGATGCTTCCAAATCGTTCCAACCAATCAAAAATTCGATCCAGTTGTTCTAGTGTAATTAATCCATACTGCCATAGGATCATCGGTAACTGACCTGAATCGTTTTCAGGGTGGCGCAAAGCTGTAGCAATTGAGGACGCGGGGATCGCTAACTCCCAACGTAAAAACTGAATTAGTTGTGCTTGTTTGGGTGAAATCATTTTGAGGTTCCTACAAATAGGGCATAAAAAGTTAGATTCTGGTAGAAATTAAGTTCCACATTATTAATCTTACCGAAAATCTAGGGCTACTCAGTGACAGATATCTGGCGAAATCTGTGATTAAATCTGGTTAATGATGTGATCATCATCACAGGGCAAATAATCACTACACTCAGTCTCTACAAGATTTTATTTTCGGAGTTGAATTGAGATAATGCTACCACTCTTTGGGTGAACATCGCTTTTTGATGGTATTTTAGTTATGGAAGTTTGAGTACCTTTGCTAAAAATGGTTTAATAAAAATCGATTCATTAAAAAAATATTAAAAATTCCCGAATTTGGTTAATCGTTGAAATGTAGGTTTTATGAGAAATTCTATCGTTCAGGGCGTCAAAACAGCAGAATTCGTCTATTACCCCCCCCAAATCGCATTAACGGCAAAACGGATTTTGGTCAAACCCAATTTAGGATATCCCGTTGGGCCGCCCGTTACCGTCAGTTTGCAGGTCTTAACCACGGTAATCCAAACCCTGCGACATCAAAACCCTGATGCGGAAATTTTAATAGTAGAAGGGGTTTGTTCTCCGGTGTCTCTGGGTGAAATTGTTCGTCGTCATGGGATAGATCAAATTTTAGGGGACGGAATGCGGATTTTGGATGCGGATATCCTCCCTTTAACTGAATATCCAAATTTGTCCCCCCAACCCGTGCGGTTTAAATCGATGTTCGCCCCCAGTTTATTGACAGAGGTGGACTGTCGAATTAGTATCGGGGCATTTAAACGAACTATTCTAAATGGAAACCCTTTAATTTCTGCATCCTTAAAAAATTTATATGGTTTGTTTCCCAGGGCGCATTATCGCGCGAGAAGTCCCCATTCACGAGGACAATTACACCGTCCTTCTGTTCCGTTAATCTTACAGGATGTTTATTTTTGTATCGGACATTTATTTGATGGGGCTATTGTAGATGGCGATCGCCAATTTATCAGTCCTAATTGGAAACCCGACCGAGGTGAATCAATCCCATTAGGAAAAGTATTTTGGGGGGAAGATTTAATCAGCGTTGATCGAGAAGCCTGTAGGGTTGCAGGGGAAATAATTCCCAGTTATTTAGGCCGGATTGATCAACTGCGTTCGTAAAATAATACCCCCATTTTGACCACACAAATGAAAGGCTTTTTGGGTAGCTAAAATATGTTCTGGGGTTTCGGCAATCGGAACCGTTAGCGCACAATTATCGACTAGATAATCATGTAACTTTGATTAAAATTGTTCCAGAAATCTATTGAAAACGAGGAACGGTTTGATTAAGATATAGTTTAACAGGGGATAGAGCAAGGGATTGTCACTGAGGGAATAGAAGAATAATTTTTATGTTTAGGTTTGATGATTTTATAGTATTTAAGGATATTCTAAAGAAGTGTTAGAATCAAGGAATAGCCATACCACACCGGACGGGGTTGCTCCCAAGTCAAATCAAAGGGTAAATTCCTGATACCTAAAAAATCCTAATTCAATGAGGACTATGATGCTAAACCGATTCAAAGCGATTTATAGGATAGTAATTTTAAGTTTAGGGTTGGTTTTCCTACTGGGAATCACACCTACTTGGGCTGCTCAACCCCTCCCTGAACCCAATGCTCAAGGTAACTATGTGAGCCTATCTTCCCATCTATATTGGCAAGTTGTTGATTCCGATCCTAATGGGTTGAATTGTCGCATGGGAAATTCAAGCATTGAAGAAATTTGGAATCCTGATAACCCTGGATTTCCTAGTATTAGTAATTGGCCGGTAGTTGCCACATTTAAACCCGATGAGATTTTTCGAGCGCAAGTGAGTTATAGTGGCTTTGTTTTCACCAGAGATGCTCAATTTTTACCTTGGATTTTTGTTAAGAAAAAACTTGATGGCACACCTGCAAACTGTTTTATCCGGGCGAATAGTGCGTTAATTAAACCTGTTGAACAACCAAAGGATAATAACGTTTCAACTCCAACTGTTGAACAACCAACAGATAATAATATTATTTCAACTCCAACTGTTGAACAACCAACAGATAATAATATTATTTCAACTCCAACTGTTGAACAACCAAAGGATAATATTTCAACTCCACCCGTTGAACAACCAAAGGATAATAATATTTCAACTCCAACTGTTGAACAACCAAAGGATAATAATATTTCAACTCCAACTGTTGAAACGCTTCCTGATACTAGCAGTGACAACACTGAACCCTTTATTGATTTGTAGGGATCTCTTGTTTCTAGGTTCTACCTAGAAACAAGAGATAGGAGTTGCTAATTTTTTTTTTGGTTTTTTTGGTGGAATTTAATAGTATTTAATCTGGCAAATCTGGATCAATTCCCAATTCCCGCAACTTAGCCGCCAATCGTTCTGCCCGTTGGTGTTCTTGGTCTGCTCGTTGACGTTCTTGAATAGCTTCTTCTGAACTCCACAGCAACAAATTACCTGAATTATCCCACCAACGCAGCCAATTCATAGTTTGTTGCAACCGTCCCCCAGACCAAATTCCCAGATATAATTCTAGTTGTGGAATCCATACCCGTCCCTGATCATTTGCTGGGTGTAAAACATATCGCCCATCTTGCAAATAACGCACTTCTAAACTTCTATCGTAGGGGTCATAAGTGACATAAGTAGGAACTTGAAGAATCTGTTCATAAAAGTGGAATTTGCCATAGGGAGGAGTTGAGCGGATGGATAATTCTCCTCCATCTGCTTCTGATAGAAATTCCATCACAATCGCAATATTAGCACCATCAATATTAGGGCTATAACTCCGACGAATTAACCCTTCAGGTAGAGGATGGACTTGAGGCACATAAAACCAGTCTGGAGCTTTAACAACAGTGTTTTTATTAACAGTTGCAACTAGCCCTAAATTAGAAGCAATTAGCATTTCTGGCTGAATATATCCGGCGGCTCCGAGTGCATCGGTTAGAGCCGCAGCCAGAGCGGGTTGTTGAGTATTTTCCACAGGATCATCGGGTAATACAAAGTCTTCGGGTAGGGGTTCCCAGGTAATAGTTGGTTTGGCTTTTATATCAGGGGCTTCAAGTACCATTTTATTAACCCTCAACGCTTGCTTTTGACGGAAATATTCACGAATCGCGTTAATACCTTGTTCTGCAATTTCAATTGGGGGATCTTCGAGGGGGTTGTCCCGTAAATTAAGTTGGGATAAATTGGTAAGACTGCCGATAGATTCTGGTACGATCGTCAGTTGGTTTCCACTTAAATAAAGATATGATAAATTGGTGAGACTGCCGATAGATTCTGGTACACTTGTCAGTTGGTTTCTACCTAAATAAAGTTGGGATAAATTGGTGAGACGGGAGATAGATTCTGGTACGCTCGTCAGTTGGTTGAGACTTAAATCAAGTTGGGATAAATTGGTGAGACGGGTGATAGATTCTGGTACGTTCGTCAGTTGGTTGCCTTTTAAATTAAGTGTGGATAAATTGGTGAGATGGGAGATAGATTCTGGTACACTTGTCAGTTGGTTGAAACTTAAATTAAGATCGGATAAATTGGTGAGACGGGTGATAGATTTTGGTACACTCGTCAGTTGGTTGTGATGTAAATTAAGTGTGGATAAATTGGTCAGACGGGTGATAGATTTTGGTACGCTTGTCAGTTGGTTGAGACTTAAATCAAGTTGGGATAAATTGGTGAGACGGGTGATAGATTCTGGTACGTTCGTCAGTTGGTTGCCTCTTAAATTAAGTGTGGATAAATTGGTGAGATGGGAGATAGATTCTGGTACACTTGTCAGTTGGTTGAAACTTAAATTAAGATCGGATAAATTGGTGAGACGGGTGATAGATTTTGGTACACTCGTCAGTTGGTTGTGATGTAAATTAAGTGTGGATAAATTGGTCAGACGGGTGATAGATTTTGGTACGCTTGTCAGTTGGTTGTAACCTAACAAAAGTTCGGATAAATTGGTGAGACGGGTGATAGATTTTGGTACACTCGTCAGTTGGTTGTGATGTAAATTAAGTGTGGATAAATTGGTCAGACGGGTGATAGATTTTGGTACGCTTGTCAGTTGGTTGTAACCTAAATTAAGTTGGGATAAATTGGTCAGAAGGGTGATAGATTCTGGTACGCTCGTCAGTTGGTTGCCTCTTAAATTAAGTGTGGATAAATTGGTCAGACGGGTGATAGATTCTGGTACGCTCGTCAGTTGGTTTTCATGTAAATAAAGTGTGGATAAATTGGTCAGACGGGAGATAGATTCTGGTACGCTCGTCAGTTGGTTGTAACTTAAAAAAAGTTCGGATAAATTGGTCAGACGGGAGATAGATTCTGGTACGCTCGTCAGTTGGTTGAAACTTAAATTCAACTTTTCCAACCATTCCAACTCAAACACCTCGATCAGAATTTCGGTTAATGAATTATGGCTCAAATCTAATTCAGTGAGGCGTTGTTCCTTGACTTGTTGAATTTTTTGGCGAATTTCGTCAGTATTCATTTCCCTGTCCCCAAATATCTTTAAATATTACACTAAATGGCAAATCTGAACACGGATTTAAGCGGATTACGCTGATTAACACCGATTAAAATCTGTGAAATCCGTGAAATCCCATTAAATCTGTGATCCCTATTTTTTATTTTTCTTCTTGTAATAATTGCCAATCTCTAATTAACTCCTTAGACCACATCCAATTTTGAGATAATTCATTAGGTTCAAATTTAGTAGGAGCTTCACTCATCACTTTACTACTAAATTTAACTGCTTTACTCAACATAAATTCTTTTTCTTGACTAGGCAAAGTTTGAGCAAATCTCCACCAAACCAAGGAAATTCCCGCATAAGCAGTTAACTTATCCTGTTGTTGAACTTGAGACTGGATATTATTAGCAGTTCCGGGTGTTATTTTTCCTGATAAAGTAGGTTCCTCAACCTCTAAAACTTGCATCCAAACTTGATAGGCATTTTCTAACTTTCCTTCGGTATAATAAGCAAAACCCAAGGCGTTTTTATACTTCATAGATTTAGGATTTTGTTGAACTGCTTTTGCCCAATGGCGTCGGACATCATCAATTTTATATTCTGTACTTCCCCTTTGAATAGATTGCCAAGCTAACCGACCATGAAGAAAATTAACCATAGGACTATTCAAATCTTGAAACTGTACCGCAGCTAAGGCAGCTTTAGCTTTTTGTAATGCCCCTCTATCTAATAATTCCGTCGTTGCTTCTTCTGCCGATAATAGATTTCTCTGATAAAATTGTTCAACGGCAATTCCTAAAACATAATCAGTATTTGCTGTTTTTAAATCCGTAGCTTGAGGTTGATTTGAGTTAATAGTAACTAAAGGAGTTTGTCTATCACTGGCTAATTTTTTCGATTGTAAAGCCATATTTTGCCACCACAAAGCCCCAAAACCCAAGGGAATGAGCAAAAATGGTAAAACCCAGAATAATCGTTTTCCCTTAAATAAATTAACGGCACTTAAACCCGATAAAAAGGTTTTAGAATCAGAGTTTAAAGACTTATTTGTAATAGGTTTTGACGGTGAATTTAAAGATAAAGAAGGTATTTTTTCTGATACTAAACTTGATATTGATTCGGTTTTTATGGGGGGATTTTCAACCTTTGATTTATTTAGAAAATCTCCAATAAAGTCAAGATTATCTGAATCATTGTCTAAATTATCTTCATAAACGATATCATCTAATAGATCTTCGATATTATCATCATTCATGTTATCTAATTCGGATAATGATAGAGTTTTAGTGGTAGATTTTGGCTTCAACTCTTGTTCCACTGGAGGAGAAGGTAAAGGTAAAAATTCCTGTTCTTCGAGAATCGAATTATTGGCGTGATTCGCGGTTAAATATCCATCAAATTGTCGATGTAAATATAAAATTGGCAATGCCCAATATAGTTGATCGGAACCATAAGCAGAAATTAATCCTTGTCTGGCTCGACTTAAACTTAAATCAATCGGATAACCCTGATTTAGATTTCTATATAATAATCGCGTTAAGGTCAGTGCCACATCATCGGGAATACGTTCTGCCATAGCTAACACCCCTGGAATACCGCGCTTAACGGCATATTCAGCTAAATTTAACTGGGCAGAATCATCGCTAACATTTGGTATATTTCCATAAGCTCCCCGACAGGAATTTAACACCACCATTTGCACGCCATTATTAACTAATAATCCGGCTAAATCATCGCCATTTAGGGTTTCTGTTAACCCGGTTCGACGACTAACTAAATATAATTCTCCCCCAGATACACCTAAATTACTATGTCCGGCATAATGAAATACTTGATATTCTCCTTGTTCTAGGGCTTGAGTGAGTTGTTCTCGGTCGGGTTGTTCTAAAATAGTTAGTTGAATATCGGGGGTTGTGGGTTTGACAAAATTGCCGTTACTTCGTCTATTTTCCCGTCGCAATTCTTCTTGTAAATGCAACACTTCCCGCTTTAGTTGTAGCGTTTCTTGGTCGGTGGGGGCAGCAATAGCAATTAAAATTTTTAAGGGTTGATTGGGTTTTCTAACTTGGGTTTGGGGAATAGAATTCATCCCCGGTTGGTAACGGGAAAAAACCACATCGGTTCCCGTCGCTATTGGACGATCTGCGGCGTGCAATACTTCCCAAGGTAAACTCGATAATCGTTTGCCTTTTACGCCTAAGCGTAATTGTAATAATTCTTGACGATTTTGGGCGATCGCTTGGGCGCAAGTCCAACTATTGTGTAAAGTTCCTTGAAATAATCCATGATAAAGCTGTTGACCCAATTCTACTAAACTTAATAGAGGCGGATCACTGGTGGATTGAGATGCGATTGTTTGGCCAAAACCACCGGAACGACGAACTGTTTGGCCCTCTAATAGACCTAACAGGGGATCATTCATCAATTGACGAGCCTGGGCTAACCATTCGTCCACAGGCCATTTAACTTGTTCTTCGGCTAAAGGAACACCGGATGCGACTTTTTCGGTTCGCACCAAATATTCATTATCTCCAACCGGGGTAACGGAAATATGGAATTCCTGAGTCATAAAAATCTATGACGGAAATGTAACTATTTTGCTCCTGAGTCTAGGGTAACTAATATTAGGCAAATTTGCTTGCGGAAACCGGAAATTTCCTGTCCGTAGGGACTGATGAGGAGCTATAGTGATCCTAAACATTTATGAATCAATTCTACTTCATAGTAAGCCCTGAAGGGCTTAATCCATATTTGCTGGTAAATTTATCCTTGATAATTGGGATTTATGAATAAGCCCTGAAGGGCTTACTACAAATAGGCAATAATCAACATTAAAATTCAAGATTACTTTTTTTGTTGCCAGCGCATCCAAACATTGACACGATAAATTATAAGGGATATTCTGTGACACCGGAAAAACACCCCATCCTCATTTTCTACGAAGAGGCGATACAATTGGCTACAACGCACTATTTTAGAGGCGTGAAGCTATAACTAAGCTATAACTAAGCTAGAATATATGTTACCTCAAAAAAAAGCCATGACTGAAATTACCCTAGATGAAACTAAACTCAAAGAATTGCTCAAAACAGCTATTTTTGAGTTGGTGCAAGAAGAAAAAGAAGTATTTTCTGAACTTTTTGCCGAAGTCATACAAGATATCGGAATGGAAAATGCGATTAAAGAAGGCGAAAATACTGAATTAGTCAGCCGCGAGGAAATTTTCAAAATTCTGCATAGAAAACCATGAATATTGAATTTAGAAAGAGTTTTGAAAAGGATTTAATCGAGATTCTTGATCCCAACTTATTGCCCAGAATTCAGGAAGTTATTGAACGGGTTGAGCAAGTAGAAAAATTGAGTGAAGTTAGCAATCTAAAAAAACTAAAAGGTGAGGCAGACTACTATCGCATTAGAGTTGGGGATTACCGAATCGGTATCAAATTTAATGATAGTGTCCTGTCTTTCATCAGGGTATTGCATCGGAAAGAGATTTACAGATACTTTCCCTAGATTCTGATAATTATCCAAGATTCAATCAATTAAGAAACCGGGTTTCTTGAAATTTAATCCTGATGGTAGGTGCAATTCATGAATTGCCCCCTAACACAAACTATTCAGGATTGCTATACTTATGAAGAAACTTTAAATGATGTGCGACCAGCTATTCTATTTCATATTGAGACTTTTGGAGAATCGGTGCTAAAATTTTAGTCCTCAATCCTCGAATCGAAGCTTTTATCGCAGAGATAAGCGTATAATAGCAAGGTTTCCGGTTGACGCCCCCAAATCAAAAGTTATTAAGCGTAGTCAGACATTGCTGGGCTTAATCCATATTTGCTGGTAAATTTAGGAGATTAAATCATTATCTATGTTTCCTTTTATTCCTACATTTGTTTTAGCAGAAGTGATTACCATTCCCCCGCCAAACCCAGGGAAACGATATATTACTCAAGCGCAGGAAATTCGAGCTTTACCTGGACAATTGAATGAAATTCCGGTATTAAATAGTAATAGTCCCGAAGTGGTTAAAGGGGAAGGAATTTTATTGTCTACCTTTCCCCAAACAGCGAAAAAATTTCCTAATGCTCACCTAAATGTTCCTATCAGTGGAGAGTTTGAATTTTTTTCCCATCATATTGCTCGTCCGATTAATAAACAACAAACCCTATATCAAGGAGTATTAGTTTATAACCCCAGTCCTCAACCCGTTACCCTGAATATTCTGCAAGGGATTAGTTATGTTACCTCACCGGACGCGCCCTTTGTGGAATTACCACCTTTGGTGGAAGACCCCCAGGGTCGGGTATTTTCTGGGCCAGGGTCACGGATGGCGGGGGATATTTTACGGGGAAGAAATCAACTCAGCTTTCCTGAACAAATCATAATTCCGCCCCAACAAACCCAGATGTTGTTTAGTTTACCCATCCCAACGGCCAGCGCCCGTTCGACCCTACTCCGATTACAAAGTAATAGCCCTGTATACCTAGCGAATTTAGTGCGGTTTAACTCCCCAATGAATTCTCCGATGATTCCCAATATTCCCCGCTTACCTTTATCTCCGTTTTTCCCCCCACAAATCCCAGCTTTAGCCCAATGGTGGGATTTTTTAAATACGGGAAAACTAGCCGAACCCAGAGATGTGATCCCAACCTTCGGGGATAATGTCTACACGGGAGAAAAGGTTTATGGTCGTGTGGCGGGGGTGTCTGTGGGTTCCCAATGGACGGGAACAGTAGTAGACCGTCCGGGGATGAATTATTTAACCATTCCCGATCGAGGTTCGGCTTTTTCTTATCCTTTAAGTACGGTATCGACGGCAACTTTAGGAACCCAACAGGTTCAAAGCGCACCCTTATTAGCTCGTTATCCTGATACAGCCCTTCGCGCCCATGGCAATTATGGGGTGCGTTATAGTCTCACTTTACCCTTATATAATTCTACCCGACAATCCCAAACCGTGAGTTTATCAATTCAAACTCCATTTAAACAAAATGTGGCATCTAATCGGTTAACCTTTATTGAACCCCCCCAGGGACAAATATTTTTTCGCGGGACGGTGCGACTGAGTTATGTTGATGATTTTGGACAAAACCAACAGCGTTATTTTCACCTAGTCCAACGTCAGGGACAACAGGGGGAAGGGTTAGTTAGCTTAAATTTACCTGCGGGGGGTTCTCGTGCTGTGGGAGTGGAGTTGATTTATCCCCCCGATGCGACTCCGCCCCAAGTATTAACGGTAAAAACTTTAGACTAAGAGTGGAAACTGACCTTAATTAGCTCTAAAATTAAGCACTATAATTAAGTTTAATAGTCTAGTTTCTAGGGATGTTTCATGTTTTAGAATGATCGCCTCGTTTTGGGCTATATAGTAATGGACATGGTTATGAGGACAAAATATAGCCATGTCCGGCGGGTAAGCGGAGAGAGAGTCTATGTCCTGAGCACTCTTGGCAACTACTTATATCCCCATTGATAGGATTATAAAGAAGACTGTAAATTATGACTAAATTCAAGAAAGTTAAACGTTTTTTTTTGTTAGGGTTGATATCATTTTTAATAGTAATTTTAAGATTATCTCAAGTTGATGCTCAAGAGGTTTCCATCTCTGAATTTAGAGAAAATTTAGTGGCTCAAGAAGTTGCTGAACAGTCTTTTGAGGAGATAATTAAAGGCAGTAAAAAATTAGAAGGTTTATTTACAATTTATCAAAATAAAGAATCGGGAAAGGTTTATTTAGAATTAACACCTGAACAGTTAAATCAAGATTTTCTGTGTTTTGTGACATTGGAATCTGGTATCGGAGAAGCCGGAATTTTCAGTGGATATGCTCTTAGAGATATTCTCTTTCAATTTCGTCATCTACAGAATAAAATTCAATTTGTTGTTCCTAATATTAATTTTCGTACTCAAGAAAATGATCCTCAAATTGATTCTATCAATCGTTCCTTTAGTGAATCTGTTTTAAAAACTTTACCTATTTTAAGTATTAATCCTGATACAAAAACTATATTAATTGAAATTGGGGATTTATTCAATGGGGAAAGTGATTTACCCGGGTTAATGATCCAATTCTCAGATTTTTTAACAACTAACTATGCGATTGATCCGAGTAAATCCTATATTTCGGAAATTCAAACCTTTCCAGAAAATGTCGAAATTGAATCCCTATTTGGATTTTCTCTTACACAATATGCAGATGAACAATATATTCCATCCTTACCCGATAACCGCACCTTTAATTTAAAAGTTCGTTATAGTTTATTAGCAGTTCCTTATGGTAATAATTATGTTCCTCGGTTAGCAGATGAACGAGTTGGGTATTTTACAACCACCTATAAAGATTTATCAAAACGGGATGAAAGATCAACAGCCGTTCGTTATATTAATCGCTGGAATTTGGAAAAACAAGACCCCAATACTGATTTTTCTCCCCCGGTTAAACCGATTACATTTTGGATTGAAAATACCGTACCTTTAGAATATCGGGAGACAATTCGAGAGGGAATTTTATTCTGGAATAAAGCCTTTGAACAAGCCGGATTTATAAATGCGATTCAAGTCGAACAAATGCCCGACAATGCCCCCTGGAACCCCGCAGATGTCCGTTATAATACTATTCGCTGGTCTACTTCCTTTGATGTTGACTTTAGTGGTTATGGCCCCTCCCATACTAACCCCCTAACCGGGGAAATTTTAGATGCAGATATTATTATAGAAAGTAATGCTATCCGAAGTTTATCTGATGAAATAGATGTATTTTCAGGAGAAAATTTATCAACGATATGGACAGAAAATCATCCGCCCAATTCACGATTAAAGACAGAAAATCAACCTTGTCCGAGGGGATTATCTGCCTATTCTATTGCCAATCAATCTGAAGCTCAAAAAAATAAAAAAGCCCTAGCTAATTTTACCCATGAATCCTGCTTTCATCGAGGTTCTAAGCAACAATTCAATGTAGGAACAATTGCTTTATCTCTCTTGGGAAATGTGATGCCCAATAGTCCTAAAATGGAACTCTATATCAAGCAATATTTACGTCTTTTAATTGCCCATGAAGTCGGACATACCTTGGGATTAAGACATAATTTTAAAGGCAGTACCCTCCTAGCTCCAGAGGAATTAAATAATACTGAAATTACCCAAAAAAAAGGATTAGTGAGTTCAGTTATGGATTATGTTCCAGTTAATTTAGCCCCCCAAGGAACAATCCAGGGAGATTATTTTTCTACCCGAATTGGGCCCTATGATCAATGGGCAATTGAATATGGTTATCAACCAATTGCTAGTACAACTCCACAGGGAGAATGGCAAAGGTTACAAGAGATTGCCAAACGATCAATTCAACCGGAATTAGCCTATGCAACCGATGAGGATTTGAGATTTTTTCTTGACCCAGCAATTAATCAGGACGATTTAAGTAATAATATGTTGCAATATTCTCAATGGCAATTTGATAATGCAATTGAGATGTGGAAACGGTTAGAAAAATATACCCCAAGTCGGGGAGAAGGTTATGATAAAATTCGGAAAATGTTTAATACAATTGTTAACTATTATTTTATTCAAGCTAATCATTTAACTCTTTATATTGGCGGACAATCTTTTACTCGAACCCGGGCTGGAGATGGAAATAATCGTCTACCTTTGGAACCGATTTCGATTGAAAAACAAAGAAATGCGTTAAAACTCTTGGAAACCTATATTTTTAACGATAAAGCATTTAATTTTTCTCCTGATTTATTAAACAAATTAGCTCCGTCTCGTTGGTCAGATTGGGCAAATCCCGATCAAAATAGTCGGTTAGATTATCCTATTACTAGCTTAATTAGTCTTATTCATCGTTATGTTTTACAAGATTTATTTAATCCTATAAGGTTATTTAGGTTGCGAGATTTAGAATTAAAAACAACGGCGAATAATGCTTTAACCATACCCGAATTATTTGAAACTATTCAGAATGGCATCTGGACGGAAATTTTAGCTAATAATGGAGAAATTGAAATTTCCAGTCTACGGCGTTCTTTACAACGGCAACATTTAGACATTTTAAGTAATATGGTATTACGAAAAATTTTCATTCCTGAAGATGCAGAAACCGTAGCTTGGTATCAGCTTAAACAGTTAAATAATCAGTTAGAAACAACCTTAAAACGAAGCAAGAATAAAATGAATGCTTACACCTTAGCGCATTTAGAACAAACTCAGAATCGGATTCAAAAAATATTGGAATCACAGGTGGAATCTAATTAACTTTATATTGAATTAAAAGGTAATCCAGTGTCAGAAAATACAACCTCAAATCAGCCTCTATCTATTCCTGAACTCCAAAGTCTAGGACATACTTATTTGGGTCAACAACAGTTTTTAAAAGCCATCTCGGTTTATGAACAATGTATTTTGGAGTCTCCTGATATTGTTGCTAATTATTGGTATTTGGGATTATCTTGGTTATTACAGGGAGATGTATTACAGGCGCAAACAATATGGTTTTCTGCTTTTGCTGAATCTAATTTAGAAACAACTGAAATTACTGAATTTGTCAATTTTTTAAAAGGTAAAGCAAGAGAATATTTATCCTCCCAATCTTTTGAATTTGCCCAACTAATTTATGAAGCAATTTTAGAATGGTGTGAAACCGATCTTGAGGTTTATGATAATCTAGGTCATACTATTGCACTTCAAGGAGATTTAGAAGCAGCTATTAGGATTTGGCAAAAAGGGATTGAGTTAGAACCCAATTCTATTCAAATGTATCTTAATCAAGCAAATATCTTTCAAAAATTAGAACAATTTGAAGCCGCAATTCAATGTTATCAAGAAGTTATTAAATATTCCCCAGACCATTTAATTTATTACCAATTAGGATTATGTTTAACTCAGATTAAACAATGGGAATCTGCGATTAATGCCTTTGAAAATGCAATTCAACTTCAGCCAAACTATGCACCCGCTTATAGCGATTTAGGAATTAGTTTAATAATTTTGGGGTTATTTGAAAAAGGAATTAGTTTTCTTAAACAAGGAATCGAGAAACAGCCTCAATTTTATCAGGATTTAACTGGGAATAAAACCCTATCAACTCGGAATATAAATTCCTTAACAATTAATTTTTTAAACTTATTATTATCTCCCGCAACACCACCAATAGAGTTATATCTTGGTTTGAGCAAAATGTTATCTAGTTTCTATCCAGATCCAGCCTTAATTTTACTTCAACAAGCTCAGGATATCGCCCCCAATAACTTTCTAGTTTATTTAAAATCTGGAGATATATTTTATAATTATAAACAGGATTATGTAGAAGCGTTTCAGTGTTATTTAGCGGCTAATTTATCGGATTTTTTATCTGTAATAGATAATACTATTTCCTGGGAAGAAAGACAAGCTCGTTATCATTTGGCATTGGGAAAATGTCGATTAAAATTAAACTGTTATCAACAGGCGGTCGCTAATTTTAAAACAGTTATTGATTTTAATTATAATCTAGTTGAGGCTTATTATGGTTTAGGTCAGGCTTTATTTCATACTGGAGAAATTGATCAAGCCATTGATAGTTTAAAAGAATGTTTAAAATTTGATTCCAAATCAGCTTTATATTCAGGATATTTAGGATTTTTATTAATTTATAATAACCAAATTGAAGCCGGATTATCTTATCTTAAAAAAGCCATGATTTATGAATCTTCTGTTGCGAATTGGATTGATAGTTTATTAAACAATTTATCAGAATTAGGGAAATTAAATACTTCTGTTGATCTCTCGGAAATTAAACCAATTAACCCTCCAATTCAATTTGATCAATCAACGGAAGATTGGCTAAAATCTAATCCTTCAACTCCAGACAATTATCAACAAATTTATCCCGCAACTATTGTTAATCTAAAACCCCCAAAATCCTTGGATAATTCTATCCATTTCAGTTTTAGATTTGGTCAACAGATGGAACTTCCTGCTGCTTTTGTGCTTAAAATTCCTCAAGGGCGATTTTGGTTAAGTTCTGATCAAACTCAATCGGCTATTTTAACCCAAGAACAACATTTTTTAGGGGATCTTTCCCCAGAATTTCCTTTATTAAGTCCGGGTCATCCTGACAAAAATCCCAGTCAGCATTCTATTTTATCCCTTAATAAATTACCTCCAATTTATTTTATCAACGGGACTGTCGCTATTTTAGCCGGACTTTCAAATTCGGTTTATTTTCATTGGATGTTAGATGTATTACCTCGAATAGAATTATTAAAAAAAAGCAGTGTGAATTGGAATGAAATTGATTACTTTATTGTTGACAATCGTTTGTCTTTTCAAAAAGAGACTTTAGAGAAATTACAAATTCCCCCAAATAAACAAATTAATATTAATGAATTCCATCATCTCCAAGCCCAAACTTTAATTGTGCCCTCTTTCCCTGGTTGTGCTGCTTGGATGCCTCCATGGACTTGTAATTTTTTAAAGCAACATTTTTTGCATCCTGATGTTATTACAAGTTCCCCTAATATTAAACGAATTTATATTACTAGAAATGCCGCAAAAAGCCGTCGAATTTTAAACGAAGATGAATTATTAAGGGTTTTACAACCCTGGGGATTCCACTCTATTAAATTAGAATCAATGTCTGTGATCGAACAAGCTGGGTTATTTTCCCAGGCTGAAATAATTATTGCACCTCATGGGAGTGGGTTAACCAATCTTGTCTTTTGTCAACCCAACACCAAAGTAATCGAGTTATTTTCCCCAAATTATGTCTATCACTGCTATTGGTGGATTAGTAATTTAGTCGAATTAGATTACTATTATTATATTGGAGAAACCTTCCCAGGTTACTATCTCCACCGTTTAGTTTATCCTCAACCTTTTTCCGAAGATATTTTAGTTAATATTCAAGAATTTTTAAATCTGCTGGTACTAAGTAGTTACACAAAATAAATTACCTAGTTGAGAGAGGGAACAGTCCCCCCAAACCCGCCGTGCACGGGGGGCTAGGGGGGGAGGGAACAGGGTGGAGGATGTGTAATTAATTTTGTTTAGGTACTTATTGGGAATGGGTTAAAATTACCGAAAAATTAATATCTAAAAACCAGCAATCACAAGCTAATCTTAAATTAAACAAAAATTTTGCCGGATCAAGCACTGTCAAGGGTAAAAATTATAAATTAACTCAATTCCATAATTGGGAAACATCTCTAGCCGATTTAGGACGGGTAAACGTGCTACCTTAATCCCTAGAGTCCACCAGAAAAATAATCTCGCTGTCGCAAAAGGAATAGACATGGTAACACTGATTGAAAATCCCTTGCGGGTGGGACTGCAACAAGATCGAATTCCCGAACCCCAGATTTTAGTAATTTTTGGTGCATCGGGAGACTTAACCCAACGGAAATTAGTCCCAGCCCTCTACCAGATGAAATTAGAGCGCAAACTTCCGCCAGAAATAACCATTGTCGGGGTTGCTCGTCGGGAATGGAGCCACGACTTTTTCCGCGAACACCTGCGGGAAGGGGTGGAAGCATTTGGGGGCGGTTTATATTCCCAAGCCCTTTGGGACGACTTCGCCCAAGGGATTTTTTACTGTTCGGGGAATATGGATGAACCCGAAAGTTACCAAAAACTCAAAGCCTTTTTAGGGGAAATCGATGAACTGCGCCACACCAGAGGAAACCGAGTCTTTTATTTATCCGTAGCCCCACGTTTTTTTGCCGAAGCCATTCAACAATTAGGTGGAGCCGGAATGCTCCCCGACCCCAAAAAACAGCGTTTAGTCATTGAAAAACCCTTTGGTCGAGATTTAGGTTCGGCCCAAATTCTCAACCGGGTGGTGCGTCAAGTCTGTTGCGAAGAACAGGTCTATCGGATTGACCATTATTTGGGGAAAGAAACCGTCCAAAACTTGATGGTGTTTCGATTTGGCAATGCGATTTTTGAGCCCCTGTGGAACCGTCAATTTGTCGATCACGTCCAAATTACCGTGGCGGAAACCGTTGGTTTAGAAGGACGGGCGGGCTATTATGAAACTTCCGGGGCGCTGCGGGATATGGTACAAAACCATCTGATGCAGTTATTTTCCCTGACGGCGATGGAACCCCCCAACTCCCTCGACGCCGATAGCATTCGTAACGAAAAAGTTAAGGTGGTACAAGCAACCCACCTGGCTGATACTAATTTTTTAGAATATTCTGCGGTACGGGGACAATATACCCCCGGTTGGATGAATGGCCTACAGGTTCCGGGTTATCGTTCCGAAGATGGAGCCGCCCTGGAGTCCATCACCCCAACCTATGCCGCGTTAAAATTTTATATTGATAACTGGCGCTGGAAGGGTGTCCCGTTCTATCTGCGAACCGGAAAACGAATGCCGAAAAAGGTGACGGAAATTGCCATTCAATTTAAAGAAGTGCCATTTTTGATGTTCCAGTCCGCGGCAAAACAGGCCAACCCGAACGTTTTGGTCTTGAGAATTCAACCAAATGAAGGAATTTCCATGCGCTTTGAGGTGAAAACCCCCGGAAATTCTCTGCGGACTCGTTCCGTTGATATGGATTTTCGCTATGATACGGCTTTTGGTAAAGCGAATACAGATGCCTATGCCCGTTTATTGGTTGACTGTATGTTAGGAGATCAAACCCTATTTACACGGGGGGATGAAGTCGAAGCCTCTTGGCAAGCCCTCACCCCGGTTTTAGAAGTTTGGGATGCCCCAGCCCCAGCCGAGTCTATCCCGCTCTATGAAGCCGGAACTTGGGGGCCAGTGGAATCAGAACTTCTGCTCAACCGGGATGGCCGTCGTTGGAGAAGACTTTAATCAGTCATCAGTTATCAGTGTAAGAGTTATCAGTGTAAGAGTTAAGAATTTGATCAACTGTTTCTTAATCACTTCTTTTCTTTACTGATAACTGATAACTAATAACTGATAACTAATAACTGATGACTAATAACTGATCACTAATAACTGATAACTGTTAACTGTTAACTGATAACTGATTATGACTACACCACTTGTTGCGTTACAAAAACCCAAGGATATTTCCCTCAGTCAAATTGAAGCTGAGTTAAGTAGTATTTGGCTGAGTCAGAATATTGGAAATGGGAAAACCACCGCCATTGCTACCCGGGCGGCTACCTTTAGTATGGTGGTTTATGAACCCGAAGAATTTCAACAATTGTTGGGGGCTTTAGGGTTTTATCTGGGCAGTATTGATGGGATTCATGGAACATCAACCCGGAATGCGATTAAAGAAGCTCAGAGAATTTATGGTTTACTCATTAACGGGCGAGTTGACCCCGATACCTTGCTAAAATTACGCCAAGAATTTACCAAACTTCCCCCCGAAGATCAAATTATTCCGAATCTGGATGGACGGGGATTTAGTATTAGTGAAACCATTGCCGCTCAAAATCCCTGTCGGATTATTACCCTGTGTCCAATTGTAGGAGAGGATACCGGAGTTACGGCCCAGGTTTCTGCCTACTGCCCGATTCAGAAAAAAAGTGAAGAAGGGTTAGTCTGTTGTGAATATATTACCCTCAGAGGCACAAAAGCAGCCTTAGAACGGGTGGGAAGTGTGGTTTCCTCCCTGATGATTCCCGATTTACCTAAGTTTGTTTGGTGGAAAGCCACACCTAACCCAGAGCAGGAATTGTTTAAACAATTAGCGGGTTGTTGTAATTGTGTGATTGTGGATTCCTCTTATTTTAGTGATCCAGAATCAGAATTGTTAAAAATGAACGATTTGATTGAACAGGAAACCTATATTGCTGACTTGAATTGGCATCGACTTTCCCCTTGGCAAGAATTAACTGCCTCTGCCTTTGACCCCCCAGAACGTAGAGCTTCCTTGGTCGAAATTGATAATATCACCATTGACTATGAAAAAGGCAATGCGGCTCAAGCCCTAATGTTTTTGGGGTGGTTTGCGAGTCGTTTGGAATGGAAACCTGTTTCTTTTGTAGCTAAAGGTGGGGATTATGATTTAAAACTTATGGAGTTTATCGGGCCGAATGATAAAAAAATTATGGCCGAACTCGCGGCAATTCCCACGGCGGATTATGGTGAAATTCCAGGAGATTTAGTGGGGTTACGGTTAACTTCTAGTAATCCTAACGCCAACTGCTGCACAATTTTATGTTCGGAAACCACCGGATGTATGCGGATGGAAGCCGGAGGAAGTGCCCAATCTTGTCGGACTGAACAAGTGATCGCCGCCACGGATCAAAAAGCGGAATCCCTTATGGCTCAACAGTTACAGCGTTGGGGACGGGATGTTCTCTATGAGGAAAGTCTGGATCTAACGGCTCAAATTCTGAAGTTACAATAAGTTCAGATTCAAGTAAGAATAGCCCCCTTTGTTGCACCCCATGATGGGGTGTTTTTTGTTGAGTCCGCCATTAGTTGTGATGGGTGTCATTGTCAAATCATGATCAGTCAACGTAAAATATAATCTAAATAGTTCCATATAAGTTTAGATACTCAACAGGTTGGGGGTATTGTGTCTTTTGTTTCCTTTTGGGAGGCATTGAAAATAAATTCATTGATCAACGGCTACGAATATTTATAATTAAGTTGAGTTGAGATAGTAATTTGCTTTCTGCTGGAACAATTTCGATTGATCCATAAATCATAATCCCATTTAATATGCACTCCAACTCATTCAAAGAAACCACCATACTAATTGTCGATGATAGCCCAACAAACCTTAATTTATTATCAGGTTTTATTAATAATTGTGGCTGGAGAATTTTAATCGCAAACCATAGTAATCAAGCTATTCAAGTTGCGGAAACTGAACAACCTGATTTGATTTTATTAGATGTGGTCATGCCCGAAACCGATGGGTTTGAAACCTGCAAACACCTGAAAAGTCATGCTTCAACCCATGATATTCCGATCATTTT
Source organism: Planktothrix agardhii NIES-204 (assembly GCA_003609755.1). Lineage (NCBI taxonomy): Bacteria > Bacillati > Cyanobacteriota > Cyanophyceae > Oscillatoriales > Microcoleaceae > Planktothrix > Planktothrix agardhii. Next base: position 3,198,333 of record AP017991.1, on the reverse strand, counting down.
TATGACCGCAGTGATGGATAATTTAGAAAAGGTCAAAGGCTTATCAATTGGGGCTGTGGATTATATTACTAAACCGTTTCAAGCTGAAGAAGTAATTGCTAGAATTAAAATTCATTTAAAAATTAGTTCTTTAACACAACAATTATTAGAAAAAAATCAAGAATTAGAACAACGGGTTTTAGAAAGAACAGCCGAATTATCCCAAGTATTAGAAGATTTAAAACAGTCTCAAATGCAATTAGTACAAAGTGAAAAAATGTCAACTTTAGGGCATTTGATTGCTGGAGTAGCCCATGAAATTAATAATCCGATTAACTTTATTGCGGGTAATTTGAATCATGCTAATATTTATATTAAGGATTTAATTCAGCATTTAAAACTGTATCAAAGTTATTATCCTAATGCCGATCCTTCTATTCTTGCCTATGCTGAATCCATTGATTTAGACTATTTAATCGAAGATTTACCTAAATTGATTTCTTCTATGAAATTAGGCACAGATCGAATTTCTAATATTAGTACCAGTTTACGCACTTTTTCTCGGAGCGATATTAAGGCTCAAGTTCCTTTTAATATTCATGAAGGGTTAGAAAGTACCCTATTAATCCTGAAACATTTATTACAAGCAACCGATCACCGTCCTGATATTAAGGTGATTAAAAAGTATGGTCAAATGCCTTTAGTTGACTGCTATCCGGGGCAATTAAATCAGGTGTTTATGAATTTAATTAATAATGCTATTGATGCCTTAAATGAATCTAGCGCCACTAAATCCTATCAAGAATTACTGCAACATCCGAATCAAATTATAATTTCAACCTATCTGGTTTCTAATAGTCGTGCTGTTGCTGTTTCAGTTAGGGATAATGGGACGGGAATGTCTGAAGATACTAAAAAATGTGCCTTTGATTATTTATTTACCACTAAACCTGTAGGAAAAGGCACAGGACTGGGACTATCCATTAGTCGAAAGATTATTGAAGATACCCACAAAGGGCGATTATTGTGTCGTTCTCAGTTAGGAAAAGGATCGGAATTTATTATCGAGATTCCGATTTGTAGAGAATTAGAAATCATTAATTAGTAATCAGTATAGAGACGCGCCATGGTGAGTCTCTACTATCAGACCCAACATAGGAATTAAATCCAAAAATAATGACTGATACAAAATATAAATTTCAACTCAAATTATCTAGTTTTACTTTGGGAATGATCTCAATATTTATTGGGTCTATTCTTTTAAGATTTTGGGGTTTAGGCCGATTTAATAGTTTGGTTTTTGATGAAGTTTATTTTGCTCAATTTGCTAATAATTATTTAACTGAAACTCCTTTTTTTAATTCCCATCCCCCCCTAAGTCAATATTTAATTGCCATTGGAATTTGGCTCGGATCTAAACTACCCTTCGGACAAGAAACCATTAATAATTTAACGGGTTCGACCCTATCTACTTGGAGTTATCGGTGGTTTAATGCTTTATTTGGTTCGTTTATTCCCTTAATTGTAGGTGCGATCGCCTATCAACTAACTCAACGTCGCAGTTATACTTTAATTGCTACCTTTTTAATGGCAACAGATGGATTATTTCTAGTAGAATCTCGCTATGCTCTGAGTAATATTTATATTGTATTTTTTGGATTATTAGGACAACTATTTTTTTTAAAGGCTTTACATAAAAAAGGGATTAACCATTGGTTTTGGATGGGTTTAGCCGGAATTGGATTAGGAGCAGCAGCCCTAACTAAATGGAATGGATTAGGATTTTTATTGGGGATTTATTTAATATTAATAGTCTCAGGATTGATTCAATATTGTACCAAAAATTCAAAAAAAATAATCCCAGAAACATCTTTTAAATCTCCCTTACAAAATCTAAATCAACTCACCACAATTATTATTCTAGTCACCTTAATTATCATTCCTATTCTGGTTTATTGGATCGGTTGGCTTCCCCATTTACAACAAAATCCAGATCCGCCCTTTTGGGGTCTTCAAGCTAAAATTTGGGCTTATCATCATAACTTAGGAGATGGTACAAAAGTTCATCCCTACTGTTCTAAATGGTACAGTTGGATTCTGATGTTACGACCAATTGCCTATTTTTATCAGAAAGTTGATACTACCACTCCCCTTGATCCAACTTTACCTTTAAGTTATCCCGATGAACTTCCCATTATTTATTCAGTTCATGCGATGGGAAATCCATTTTTATGGTGGTTATCGACCTTAGCAAGTTTATTATTATGTTTTCTGTTAATTCAACGAGTTTGGATGGCTTTATCTGTTAGATTTCCCTATTTAAAACCTAGATTATCCCTAGAATTTCCGCCGACACCGGAACTGTGGTTGGCTCTATTTTTAAGTTTGAATTGGTTAGCAAATTTATTACCCTGGGTGAGAGTTACTCGCTGTTTATTTATTTATCACTATATGACCGGATTTGTGTTTAGCTGTATGGCTTTAGCTTGGTGTGTAGAACGATGGTTATATAGTCATAATCAACAATTTCGGTGGCTAGGATTTCTGATCATATTCTTGGTTTTATTTGGTTTTTTGTATTGGATGCCCTTATATTTGGGACTGCCTTTATCTCCTCTACAATGGCAACTACGGATGTGGTTTCGATCTTGGATTTAGCTTCTGGGACTGATCCCAATTTAGAATAAAAGGTGAGATTCATCACATTAATCCTAACCCCGAAATAGCCACCCCAAATATCCATATTAACTTGTCTGGACTCAAAGATGGGGTTTTTCCCTCTTAGTTGCCCATTTTTTCGATAATCTGGGGCAAGGACATATTAAACTAAATTGTGAATTGGTTAATACCCCAAGGAGAACACCGGACGTGGCAATCGAAATTGGTCAAAGAGTCAAGATTCGTCGAGTTATAGAGCGAGTCCCTGCCGATATTATCGCTCAACTCAAGCAAAATCCTTTTGGAACTGTCAAAGGCTTCAAAATGGTAGATGGGAGTGGAGTCGGTTTTATTGTCCAACTCGATAATAAAGCAGCAACTTGGTTCTTTGAAGATGAACTAGAAGTTTCTCGTTAATATTCCCCTATGGTGGGGACGGGAAATATTAAGAGGATGATCTGCAAGTTTGGCTTGAGGCTATTGTGGATCATCCTCTTGATTTTTGGAAATTGTCGTATATAGCAGAAGAACGGGGTAAACCTGTTTCTGCGGCTGCTAATTTTTTAGCACCTTGATAACATTGTATAAAAATATTTTCTAAAAATGGCTTGAGACTGGGACTGTTTCTTCAAAATGTTTGCTTTCTAGCAATTGAATCGTTTACTGTATCCATAAATGGAAATCTTGTTCATAAAGTTGGTTGAGTTTGAGTGATAATTCAGAGTTCATCAAATTAGCTCCTTGATGAGTTGAAAATATACCGGATTGCCGTATACCTATTCTAATTGATTTGTTGTAGGATCAAGTTTCCATAAACGAGATTAGGAAAATCATAAATGGCCTTAACATTAACATTTTTGGGCAAGGGGGGTACGGGTCGGACAACACTGGCGATCGCAGCCGCTCAACAATTGGCCGCCAGTCGGAAGCGGGTATTATTAGTCGGACAAGATGGTAGTCCCGCCTGGAATATCCTACTAGAAACGGAAGTGGGATGTGATCCAACGGAAATCGCCACCCATTTAAAAGCCGTACAATTGAAAAGTGCAGTTTTACTCGAACGCAGTTGGGAAGAAGTAAAAAAGCTGGAAAACCAATATGTTCGTACCCCGTTTTTTAGGAATGTTTATGGTCAGGAATTGGGGGTTTTACCCGGGATGGATAGTGCCCTGGCCCTCAACGCGATTCGCCAATATGATGCCAGTGGCGAATATGATGTAATTGTTTATGATGGGTTAGCCAGTCAAGATACCCTGAGAATGTTAGGAATGCCAGAGATTTTAAGCTGGTATTTACGCCGTTTTCGGAATGTATTTATGGAGTCGGATTTGGGAAAAACCCTCTCTCCTTTTGTGCAACCGATTGCTAGTAGTATTCTGAATATTGATATTTCTGGGGATACTTTTGCCCAACCGACTCAAGACATGAATAATATCTTGGAGCAAGGGAAAACGGCGGTATCCGATCCTCAGCGAGTGGCGGCTTATTTAGTCAGTAATCAAGATGAAGTGGCGATCGCCACAGCTAGATATTTATGGGGAAGCGCCCAACAAGTGGGACTCACCGTGGGCGGGATGCTATTAAACCAAACATCCCTAACAGAAGCAATTACAGAGGCATTTGATCCGTTAAAAGTCAGTGTAATTCCCCCACGTTCCGGTCAAAGTTGGCAACCTCTGATCAAGTCTTTACCTGATTTTACCCAGGCTGGGTTAGCTCCAAAACCAATTAGTATTGATGTGGCACAACGCAAGGTCAGCCTGTTTCTGCCCAGTTTTGATAAAAAACAAGTCAAGCTAACCCAATACGGCCCAGAAGTCACGATAGAAGCCGGAGATCAACGGCGGAATATCTTTCTTCCCCCAGCCCTAACCGGAAAACCCGTAACTGGAGCCAAGTTTCAAAACGGTTATTTAACGATTAGCTTTTAACCAGTTATCAGTCATCAGTTAACAGTTATCAGTTATGAGTTATCAGTCATAAGTCATCAGTGCGAGAGTTAATCGTTAACTGTTAATTTATTAATCGAAAAATAAACCACTATCACCAATTACCAATTACCAATTACCAATTACCCATTACCTTAAATTATTAATAGGGTTCAGAGGAAGAAGAACGGGGTGAAGGTTCTACTTGAGAATCTATAGTTTGATTATTTAAGTTTAATTTTTCATTAATTGTCAGGGATACTCCCAAAAATAAAAGACTGCTAATAATCGCTAAAAGTGGTAATCCTTTCGTTAAGCTTAAATCTCGTAGAATTCGTGCAAGGGGATGACTTTGGCGTCGGAGCATTTGGGCAACGGCACACTTCTGGAGACAAAAGGGATCTCGCACATAATGACCACTGTGACTCATGACAAAATGTGTATGGCAGTGAGGGCAAGTAAAGAGTCCACCTAACATTCCAATTGAGGGCAAAATGCTAGTATGATGGCAAATTGGGCAGGTAACAGAATGGGTGTTAAAGGTATCTGCGTTCATAATAACTGGACTCAAACGTAGAAAATTAAAGGTTTGTCGAAACTTGGGAGCATGGCAACAGCTTGGGCAGTGAGTTATCTTCGTTGCTTTCTATTACTTTTAGTCTACCTCTAAGGTAGGAGAGTTTATCAAGGAGAAACGTTAATATTTGTAGAGTAGAAACCACCAACCCTCAACTCCAACCCAAGAGGGGCGATAAATCAGTTAAACTCTATTCAGAGGTTTTGAACATCACAAAAAGGGGTTTGGGCATCGCATGGAAAAACCAGTCAGTGGTTCCGCTATGCTGGGACAGGGGGTGCTGCGGGGGCTGAATCTCCGTCAGGAAGAAGTAGAAAGAACCCTACTGATGTTTTTGGTCTACACCTTAGCGTCCGTGGGGTTAATTTGGTTAGAACTAAGTACCGTGGGTTTATTCCTGGATGAATACGGTGCTGATAAATTACCCTGGATCTATATCGCCAGTGCCGGGATGGGTTCAGGCTTGGGATTTGTTTATTCATCGCTGCAAAGGGTTTTTCCCCTACGTCAAGCGATTGTCATTATCTTTGTGATCATGGCAATACCCCTATTTTTATTTCGTTGGGGACTAGGATTATCCGATATCAAAATATTAGGGTTAAGTCTTCAATTTATTACCCTATTTTTAATGTGGTTATGGGTGGAAGCGTCTTATGTTCTCAACGACTTAAATAATGCAATCACCGCCAACCAACTGTTTAATATTCGAGAAATTAAACGCACCTATCCAATTATTAGTAGTGGATTTCTAGTCGCTGGGGTAATTAGTGGGTTTTCCCTTCCCCTACTATTAAAAGTGGTGGGACTGAATAACGTCACTTTGGTTTCCGGGGTGATGGTACTCCTAGCCGCCGTAATTTTATTTTATCTATCCCAACGCTACGGTCAATCCTTCCCCGACTCCACGCGCTGGACACCGGAAGATGAAGAACAAGAATTTAGTACCCGCAATCTCAAGGGCCCGGTGTTGGGTTATGTGATTCCCCTAGTCTCGTTTTTTGTTCTAGCAGAAGCCCTATATGTATTAGTAGATTTTCAATTTTTTAGTCAATTAGAATTTCAAAGCGATACGGCCGGAGCCAGTGGGATTGTTAGCTTCCTGGGAATCTTTGAAGGGATTTTGAGTGTAGCTCAAGTCTTAACACAGTGGTTTGGGTCTAGCCGATTAGTTGAACGCACGGGAGTCTTTGTCACCGCCATTGTTTTACCCGTTGGGGTGATTATTTTAGGCACGATTTCCTTGATTGGCGGAATTACCGGGATATTTTCGGTATTTTTAGGATTTGTGATCCTGCGATTCTTAGATGAATTATTCCATTACACCTTAATTGAAACCACCGGAGCCGTCCTGTTCCAACCATTGCCGGATCACGTTCGCAGCGATATTCAATCAATGGTAAACGGGGTGTTTGAACCCATGTCCACGGGGGTGACGGGGGTACTGATTTTAATTACCCTCTGGATTTCGCGGTTGATTTTTCCCGAATCGACCCAAACCCAGTTACAAAGTGAACAGGGATTAATGTTCGTCGGTCTGATCATCCTCATGGCTGTGGTTTGGCTATTGGTAGTTTGGTTAATTCGCGCCCAATATGTGAGTTTATTGGTTCGCAGCGCCGAACGGGGGCGGCTGAGTGTCTCGGATATTGATATGCCCCAACTCAAGCGGAATGTGGTGGAAACCCTCAAGAAACCCGGAGAAGAAGCCGATAAACGCTCCTGTATTGAACTCTTGAGTCAACTGGATGCGAAAAACGTCGGTGAAACCCTGGTTCCCCTCCTGGGTAGTCTTTCCCCAGGGTTACAGCGTCAGAGCTTGGAAATTATGCTCAATCACCCAAATCCCGCCTATTTGGAGGAAATCCGAGCTTTTACCCAAGGGACTTTGGCCCCGGAAGTCCTGGCCCTGGCTTTGCGATACCTGTGGTTAACCGAAACCAGTCCCGATATGGAACAGTTGCGCCCCTATCTCCAACCCCAGGTTGATCCGGTGGTGCGGGGAACGGCCGGGGCCTTGATTTTGCGTCGAGGCGATCGCGAACAAAAGGCCGCCGCCACCAATACCATCCGGCGGATGATTACCAACGGCCAAGAACGGGAACGGGTGATGGGAGTCCGCGCCCTGGGAGAAGCTGACTATTTACAAGGACTGCGGCTCTATCTTAACGATTTGTTACAGGATGAATCTTTGCGCGTCCGTTGTGCATTATTAGATGTGATCGCCTCTACCCATTTGGAAGAATACTATCCTTCTTTAATGAAAGCTCTCTGCTATCGTTCCACAAGGGATACGGCTTTACAGGCTTTAGTGAGATTAGGGAATGAGGCAATTCCTTTGTTAATCCAGCAAGCTAGTGATATATATAAGCCGGATTTAGTGCGGTTACAGGCTTGGACAGCCCTCGGCGAAATTGGTACTACCGAAGCCCTGGATACTTTGATCGGTGAATTAATGATTTCCTGGGGAACTACCCGGCGCAATATCCTGAGAATTTTGCTTAAAATTCCTCAAGATACTGGAATTGAAGGAGTATTAGATCGGGTCGGACGCACCGGGGTAGAAATTTTAATTGAGCAGGAATTAATGTTCATCGGTCAAATTTATGCGGCTTTGCTAGATTTGTCCCTAGAAACACCTATCCTATCGGACTCGGAAGATGAAGATTCAGATACCTTTGATCCCTTCGATCCCTTCGATCCGGTTGTCCCTGATATTCATGCTCCCCAACAGTTATTAAAACGCGCCCTGGAAGGATTAGAAATTGATGCGGTGGATCGTTGCTTTCTGTTAATGAAGTTTTTGTATCCCCATAGCTCGGTTCAAGCCGCATCCTTTAATGTCCAGTCCAATTCTTCTTCTAATGTCGCACGGGGGTTAGAAATTATTGATAATATTGTTGATATTGCCCATAAACGGGCATTAATTAGCATTCTCGATCAGCACTCTAAATTGGAGAAATTGCAAAATTTATCCGATTTAGTTAGCTATCAACCCATGAAACCGAGCGATCGCCTACGCCGTTTATTAGAGTTACGTCATTTTCTCTCGGACTGGGCTTTGGCTTGTTGTTTCCATGTCGCTAAAAGCTCCCGATGGAGTTTAACGGCTGAACAAGCCCTGATGTGCTTACGTCATCCCACCGGGTTTGTTCGAGAAGCTGTCTTAGCATATCTAAAGATTGCATCTGAACGGGCTTTGATAGAATTATTGCCAATGCTACAAAATGATCCCGATCATTTAGTCGCAAACCAAGTTGAGGAGTTAATGATACAGCTTGGAGTGAAATAGCGATCAAAGGTATAGAGTGCGGAACACAGAAGTTAATGATTTTCCCCCTATTCCCTATTCCCTATTCCCTGTTCCGGTGTTCCGGTGTTCCGGTGTTCCGGTGTTCCCTCCTAGAAATGAATTTTTTAGTAAACCTATGTTAACTAGCGTTGAACGCCTTTTATTTGTCAGGGGTGTCCCGATTTTTAAAGAATTGCGAGACGATTTTTTAGTCCGTCTAGCATCGGTTATGGATGAATTATCCTTTCCTAATGAACATAGTATTTTTACTGAGGGTCAGGAAGGACGGGCGCTTTATATTGTGGTTTCTGGACGGGTACGAGTTCACATTGGCGATCGCAATTTAGCCGAATTGGGAAAAGGGACTTGTTTCGGTGAAATGTCTCTATTTGATGCCGAACCTCGCTCCGCCACCGTCAGCACCCTAGAAACCTGCGAATGTTTGATCTTAACCCAAATGCAACTCTATGATGCGATTGATGAAACCCCCGGAATTGCGATTAATATTATTCGTTTATTATCTCGACGAATTCGAGAACTGAATCAAAAATTAAATCCGCCTACCCCGACCGTAGCAGGAAATAAAGTCGTCGAACTGCGACCTTCTGCCGGATAGTCTGTTAGTAGGAATTTTTAGGAGGATAAACCTTCAAAAACTTATATGTCTAATAGCGAAAAAAACTGGTTTAAGTTAACAGTCACCATTAAAAACTCTGTTATTCCAGCGATCATGCCCCGTGTGATTCTATGTACAACATTGGGCATGGCAATTTCTCTATTCGATTATCATGATTGGCCGATCGTATCGGAAGTTTTTAATTATTTTATTTTTCCTGATTTGGTTCTGGGTTTATTATTAGTTTTCCGAACAAATACAGCCTATGATCGCTTTTGGGAAGGTCGGAAACTTTGGGGAACTTTAGTCAATACCGTGAGAAATTTTTCTCGTCAAATCTGGTTAATAGTTCCCGAAAAAGATATTAATGATACCACTAATAAAATCGCTATATTAAAACTATTAGTTGCTTTTGCAGTGGCAACTAAACTTCATTTAAGGGGAGAGAAAATTAATTCAGAAATTGAGGCTTTAATTTCCTCAGAACAGTATACAAAACTGCAAACAATGAATCATCCCCCTCTGGAAATTGCCTTTTGGATAGGAGATTATTTACAGGCTCAAAACAAACACCATCACCTTCATATTTATCAATTAACTGCTTTATATAAACTTTTAGATACCATGGTCGATGTTTTGGGGGGGTGCGAACGAATTAGTAAAACTCCTTTACCTTTAGCCTATCAAATTCACCTCCAACAAATCTTACTAATTTACTGTTTGATTTTACCTTTGAAAATCGTTAATAATCTAGGATTATTTACCGGGTTAGTCGTAGCAATTATGACGTTTACCCTATTGGGAATTGAAGAAATTGCCCGCCAAATTGAAAATCCTTTTGGTTATGACGAAAACGACATCCAACTAGATACAATTTGTCAAGCTATGTTAAAAAATATTCAAGATTTAATTTCCCTCCCCCCCAGTGTTCAGACCTACGAACAGGAAATTAAATCTAAACTTAATGATATAGCAATCGCCCAGGAATTTAGGACTACTACCGATTCTGAAACCTAGACTTGTATTCCTCCTATTCCCTATCCCCAATTCGTAATTTGTAATTCCCTGTTCCCCTATTCCTGAATAATTCTAAAAATGAAAGGATAGGAATAGGGTTGATCAGGATTAGAAACAACAGAAACAATCGCCAAAATCGGCATGACCAAACTAAAAACGCCTAAAATTACTAATAAAGGAAACCCAATTAATAAAAAAGTCAGCATTGTAAATACAAACGCATAAATGTATAAATTGATATGAAAGTTTAGGGATTCTCTGGCATTTGCTTTGACAACGGAATCTTGAACTAGAAATAAAATAGCAATAGGAATACCAATGGCGATTAAGGTAGCACTAAAAAAGATTGCACCATGACTCAGTACCGATAGAATCAGTCGTTTATCTCGTTCCATGAGGATCACTCCTTAAAGGGTAATTGATTTATTATATCAACCCCGGATAACATTTGTGTTAGACCTGAAATTGAATTACAGTAAAATAGCAGAACGCACTTTTTTAATTTCTGTCTTTATGAACCGTTTAGAGATTGAAAACCGGACAATTTTACTCGCGTTAACGGGTTCCAGAGGTTATGGACTGGACACCCCTGCTTCTGATTATGATTATCGTGGGGTATTTATTGCCACCGAACCCTATTATTTGGGATTTAATATTATTGAACAAAAAGATCGGGGTTGGGAAACAGAACCCTCGGCAAAATTTCCCTTTTTATGTCAAGATACCTGTTTATATGAATTAAAAAAATTTCTGAAACTCTTGATTGATAATAACCCTAATATTTTAGAATTATTATGGTTTAAAGACTATATTCATCTGACGGAAGTTGGGGAACGATTGAGAGAACATCGTCAGATTTTTTTATCTAAAAAAGTCAAACAAACCTATTCTGGCTATGGCTATGCTCAAATTAAAAAGTTAGAATCCCATCGTCGTTGGTTATTGAATCCTCCAACGGAAAAGCCGACGGCGGCAGAATTTGGTTTAGTGGATATACCGCCCTTAACCGTTAGTCAAATGAATGGTTTTTTAGAATATTTATATGGGTTAGTTCGCGCTCGCATTGAATTTTTAGAACCCAGCCAAGAACTGTATAAACTGCTAACTGCGGATATAGATTTTAAAGGAGTTTTAAAACAGTATCCCTTACCAGAATCTACTTTAGAAATGACTCAAAATTTGTCTAATTCCTCTAACGATTTTATCCAATTATTGCAAAAAAGTCAACAGTATCAAAGGGCCTGTCGAGAATACCAACATTATCAAGATTGGAAAAAAAATCGCAATCGAGATCGGGCTGAGATGGAGGCTAAGGTGGGATATGATTGCAAATTTGCTATGCAAGCAATTCGGCTATTAAAAACCGGAATTGAGGTTTTAGAAACTCAATCTTTAATAGTAGACCGTCGAGAAACTGGAGATGCGGAGGAATTATTAGCCATCAAAAAAGGGAAATATTCTTATGATCAGGTGATGGAAATTGCTAAAGGTTTCTATGAGAAACTCGACCAAGCAGCAGAAAATTCTACCTTGCCGAAACAGGTAGATGCGGAAGTTGTGAATCAACTTTGCATTGAATTAGTATCTCGGCAAGGATTTTAATGGGTAATAGGTAATAGGTAATAGGTAATAGGTAATAGGTAATGGGTAATGGGGAATGGGTTAAGAATATCACCTTTTAAAAATTCCACATCACCGGACTATCATCTAAATAATCAGTAACAGTCCGTCCGATTTTATCAATTTCTGCAATATCTTCGGGCGAAAGAATAATCTCAGTTGCCAGAGTATTTTGTTGGGCTTGTTCGGCATTTCTAAACCCAATAATCGCGTTAGTTTGAGGTTGAGCAATTAACCAAGCGATCGCTAATTGTCCTAAAGTACAGTGATAAACTTCAGCAATGGGGCGTAATTTGTCTAAGGCATTTTGTACCCGTTGATAATGGTCTTTATCAGCAAAAAGTTTATTTTTAGAACGATGATCTCCTTCGGCAAATTGATGATTAAAGCCAAATTTTCCCGTTAATAATCCTTGGGCTAAGGGAGAATAGGCTAAAATCGAAATATTCTGTTCAATGCAATAGGGCATGGCATCTTTTTCTACCTTTCGCCAGAATAAAGAATAGGGGGGTTGTAAACTTTCTATTCTTCCATATTGGGCGGCTTCCTCTAATTGAGAACGAGAAAAATTAGAAACACCAATAGCTCGAATTTTGCCCTGTTTTTTTAAGTGATTTAAAGCCCTCATGGTTTCTTCAATAGGAACAATTTCCGAATTCATAAATCCAGAAGGCCAATGAATTTGATAGAGGTCAATATAATCGGTATTCAGATTTTTTAAAGATCGTTCACAGGCTGCAATCACTTGATCATATTTTAAATGATTAGCAAAAACTTTACTAGCATAAATAACTTGATCTCGGACATTCGATAACGCTTGAGCTACAATTTGTTCCGAGTGTCCTTCCCCATAAATTTCTGCGGTATCAACGGTAGTAATACCCGCATCAAAGGCGGCACGAATAGCCTTAATAGTTTCTGCGTCTTCAATTCCCACCCACATCCGTTTTCCCGCTTGCCAAGTTCCAATTAAAATGGGCGTAATTAAAATATCAGATTGACCCAGAGTTCGTTTTTCCATGTTAAGTTCCTCAGTTGTAGGTTATTATTATTGTATGTAATTTTAGCAAAAATTAGCATCTATAGTTAAATCATGGAAACCGTAACAAATTATGCTTTAAAAGAATGGGATATTGCCATTCAAGCCCTAGAAATGGGTGAAACAATTATGTTATTGAGAAAAGGCGGAATTCGAGAACAAGGAGGAAAATTTAAGGTAGATCACGATAAAATTCTACTCTATCCCACCTTTGAACATCAAAAACCCACTTTATTAAAACCTGAATATGCAAATCTTGTCCAACCCGTTGCTTCCGGTTGGCATCCTGAAACCGTTAAAATTAGTAGTTTTGCGGAAATTACTAATATTTTATCATGGAATAATGCTCAAGATGAATCTTTAATTAATTCCTTAATAAAATATCATATTTGGAATCAAGCATTTGTGCGCGATCGCCTTCAATTCAAACCCGATCAACCCCTTTATATTTTATTACTGAGAACCTATAAACTTGAGAAAGTTTATAATATTGCTTATCATCCCAGTTATGGAGGATGTCGGTCTTGGATAGATTTAAAGGAAACGATTTCATTAGAAAATATGGTTCCTATATTAATGCAAGAAGACTACGATCAACAAGTATCAACTATTGATCAAATTCTTCAACCCTCGTAGTGAACCCTTCAGGCTTCTATTCCATATTTTTTAAGAAAGCCCTGAAGGGCTTACTACGGGAGATAACCCTGAAGCCTGGGTGTCAACTCCAGAACAATTTAGGAGTTTTAAGTAAGTACGGAAGAACTGGACATCTAGGTAATAATATAATAAGCAAGAGAGTTATTTGTTAGATTGATCATTTTCACCAAACCTCTGGCAAACATGGAAGATTACCAATCTGCTTTTTTACAGCGTCATAAGGATACCGAAATACTTTGTTCATCTAACCGAAAAGTAGCCGCCATGCACTTTGGTGGTGTTACCATAGAGTGTCTGCTAAAATCAATGATATTGGCTTCATTACCCAAAAGTGCAAAGCGAGAATGGAAGACGGATTCTAATAATCATGGTCACACAATCACAAATCCAGGACATAGTTTTCAAGATGCTTTAAAGCGGCATCATAAGCTCTATGATAGGGTTCAAAAGATTCCGCAGGTCATGAAATGGCTGGTCACAGTTGAAAATCCTAAAAATCAACATTTTATAGATATGCGCTACGATGGCAGTGAACCTAATGATGAAGACTATAAGCAGTGGCTATCTGCATACAAGAGTCTCATAGGTTGGTTACAGAAGCAAGCTACTCAACTTTAAAGAGGCAGATATGGAGGAAATCTGGCAACTATCATTGAAACGGCAGCTTACGGACACTTATGTGCAGAGTCCACAGGAAGAATGGACTGACATCAATATTTCAACTTCTGGACTTCTGAATTTAACAATTGTAAGTGATCGCTTTAATGAATTATCTTTACCACAGAGAAGGGATCAATTACAAAACATCCTAAGTCAATTTAAGATATCCCCAGGTTTCATTTCTTTATATACATTAGAAGAAGCACGATCCCTGAATTTGTCAGCCCCACAGCTTGTAAATGGAAGCTCAATAAATACTTGGCAAGATTTAGCATTATGGGCAGCAAATCCGCAAAATCAATCCCAATTTTCTCAACCTCAACCCCGTATTCCTCGAACAGTAACATTTTATTCCTTTAAAGGGGGAGTGGGTCGAACAACTGCCTTAACCCATGTTGCTTGGATTTTGGCTATGCGCGGTCGAAAAGTTGTGGCTGTTGACTTAGATTTAGAAGCACCTGGTTTAAGTACAGCTTTTAGCTTAAACCCACTACCTGAATTCGGTATTGTGGATTATTTTTATGAACGTTCTTATTTACCGAAAGGGTTAAAACCTAATATTTTAATCACCAAAATATTTGGAGAAGTTACAATACCTGATGCTACAGGAAGACTTTTTATTGTTCCTGCTGGTTCTTTAAGTCTTGATTATATTTCTAAAGTTGATGATCTGCGAGCAACTACTATTCTTGATCAGGGTGAAACCCTCTGGTCTATTTTTAGTCGTGAAATTCAAGAGCAGCTAAAACCAGATATTATCTTGGTAGATTCGCGTACCGGAATCAATGAATGGGGTGCTTTATCTTTACTCCAAGCTGCTGATGAAGCGATTATATTTTTATTTCCAAATGAGCAGAATCGACAAGGGATCGATCTTCTCCTAAAATCACTTAATTCTTTTGGCAAACTGTCAATAAACTTTGTGTTTTCACCTGTTCCCGATCTCAGCGATACTGGAATGGCTAAAGTTACAAAGCTTTGGCGACTTTTGCGCGAAGTAATTGAGCGAGAAATAGATCAAGATGAACAGAGTGAAAATGGGGATGACTCAGATGAGTCTCAATCGGAAATTGCAGAACCATTAGTAATACCTTATCTTCAACCCATTGCTCTAGCCGATCATTATCCTGTAACGGGCTTATTGGATTACTACAATCGAATTGCTAACTTAATTGATGAAGAAACTAATCAAATCCGCTCACAGGAAATTCTAACGGGAACAGATGCAGAACAACGCTGGAAAATTATCGAAAGCCTTCAATTTCAACCATTAAATGCTGCCGATCCCAGCCAAAATCTTGATTTGCTATTTCAGAAAACTGCTAATTTTGACAAATTTTTAGATGAAACAACTTGTCTTATACGCGGTCGAAAAGGCACGGGAAAAACGGCACTTTACTTACTTCTATTAAGACATGAATCTAATGCTAAACAGTTAGCTCGTGGTCGATTAGATTCCGTAACTTTCCTTTCTGGTCATGGAGGATTCACGAATAGTCGTCCATCCCGTGACGAGTTCCGATACATCAATCAAAAGTTAGAAGAAAATCAGGGAAGTTGGGAAGAATTATGGCGAGCCTACTTAATAGTTCGATTATTCCAAGAAAACAGTTTAAAACTTCCAGATAAAGGGGTTCAGAAACCTAAATTTGAAACTTTACGCGAAATTCTGAAAGCACTATCACGCGAAAAATGGCAGTCTGAACATACCCAAGCATTAATTCAATTATCAAATGATTCAAATTTGAGACTTGTTCTACCAGATGCCTTAGATATTCTGAACGAACAACAACGGGATAAAAATCAAACCCTTTGGCTTTTATATGACGATTTAGATGAAGATTTCCCCGAAAAAAATGGAGTCAGACAACAAGCTTTAACGGGTTTATTTCAACTGATTCAGGCTTGCGATGCCCGTCGGTTAACCTCAATTCGATTTAAAATATTCCTACGGGAAGATATTTGGAATCGGTTAAACTTTGACAATAAAAGTCACTTTAATGGACGTGATCTATTTTTGACGTGGACAAGGGTAGATTTCTTACGATTAGCCCTTCGTCAAGCCATGCAATCACGAGATTTTAAAAGTTTCGTAGATCGTTCTGCACCTGTTGAAAATATTGATAATGCTAATGAAGAAACCTTAAATTGTGCCTTGGATTTATTATGGGGAATTCGTCGAAGAACAGGCAACAGAGCTAAATATGTTCATAGATGGGTTTACGAACGTTTATCCGACTTAAATGGTACTGCATTTCCTCGCAGCTTAAGTGCTTTACTTCAAGGAGCAAAAGAGCAGGAGCTAACTTATAAAGAACAAACATCTGTTAAGTATCCAACTGATCGTTTACTCCGAGGAACTTCTCTGGAGATTGGTTTAGAAAAGGCTTCAGAGGAACGTTGTGATGCAATTAAACAGGAATATCCTGAGTTATGCCAATTTTTTGAAGCCCTAGAAGGTGTTCAATCTTTACCTTCAAGAGAACAACTTGAACAAGTATGGCAAAAAAGCGCACAGGAAATATATCCTGATTTCGATGAATTTGCCAATTTTTTAAGGGAAATTGGTCTAGCTAAATGGCGAGAAAAAGAGCCACGTTATGGGTTTCCTGATATCTATGTCTATGGTTTCAAGATGATTCGCACAGGTACGAAGTAGTAAATTAGGTTTCTCAATTTCCTCCAACACAGAATTTAATTTGTTTAAACAGCGTATAAATAAAATTATTTTTCTTCTCCATAAATTAAAGCCAAAACTTTATTTTTTACACAAGTTGATAGTTGCAAACTATAACAATGCTTGTTTATGATTGCTATAGTATAGAAAGATAAAATTGGCTGATTTAAGGTTGGAGCGATCGCATTATGCCCATCTCTCGCTATTTACTTTTAATTTTTGGAATTTGCCTAATTTTAGGGTTAATGATTTGGCTGGTTAGTTCCCTATCGGATCTTTATAGTCAGGTAATTTGGTCAGCAAATCCTATTTTAGCAAATTTGCTACTTTTGTTGTTAATTATATTGTTAGGATTGGCAATTTTTGCCTTTTTTTATTATACTCGATTCTTCCAAAAATCAGGGAAATCTCGCAAAAAACGGCGACCTTTAAAAATACCTTTAGACAAGATAGAAGCGGCGGAAGCATCGATCAAATCTGTACAAGAACAGGTAACTCAAATTCAGGATGAGGTGTCTAAAAAAGCCTTATTAAGTCGCTCTCAAGAAATGGCTTTAGAATTAGCTAAAGGTAATATTCAGGTGGTTATATTTGGTACGGGTTCGGCAGGAAAAACCTCTTTAGTTAATGCGTTAATGGGTCGAATGGTGGGGAAAGTTAATGCACCCATGGGAACAACAGAAGTGGGAGAAACCTATCATTTAAAATTAGATGGAATTGAGCGGGAAATTTTAATTACCGATACCCCCGGAATTTTAGAAGCAGGAATAGCCGGGTCTGAGCGGGGAAAATTAGCCCGTTCGCTGGCGACTGATGCTAATTTATTATTATTTGTTTTAGATAATGATTTAAGACAATCGGAATATCAATCTTTACAAGCTTTAATTGAAATTGGCAAGCGATCGCTAATTATTTTAAATAAAAAAGATTTGTACACAGCAGCAGATCAAAATATTATTTTAGCAAAACTTAAAGATAGAGTTAAACTATTTTTAGATGCAAATGATGTCATTTCTATCGCCGCGAATCCGCAATCAATTAAATTAGAAACGGGGGAAATAATTCAACAGGAACCGGATATTATGCCCTTAATTAGACGCATCGCCCTAATTTTAAGATCCGAAGGAGAAGAATTAATTGCTGATAATATTTTATTACAATCCCAACGGTTAGGAGAAGAAGCTAGACTCTTAATTGATAGTCAACGCAAACGGGAAGCCGAAAAAATTGTGGAGCGGTTTCAATGGATAGGTGCGGGGGTAATTGCCGTAACACCTTTACCCGTAATTGATTTAATTGCTACGGCGGCTGTTAATACCCAAATGGTGATAGAAATTGGTAAAATTTATGGGTGTGAATTAAATAGCGATCGCGGTAGAGAATTAGCCCTATCCCTAGCAAAAACTTTAGGGAGTTTAGGTGTAGTAAAAGGGGTAATTCAGTTAGTCTCAACCGCCTTACAATTAAATTTAGCAACCTTAGTAGTCGGACGGGCAATTCAAGCGGTGAGTGCTGCTTATTTAACCCGAATTGCAGGTAAAAGTTTTATTGAATATTTCCGCCAGGATCAAGACTGGGGAGATGGAGGGATGACAGAAGTAGTACAACGACAATTTCAGTTAACCCGTCGGGATGAATTTGTGAAACAATTTGTTCAGGATGCCTTTGCTAAAATTATTGAACCCCTGAATTTTAATAATACTGAATTAGAGGAAGAAGAACAACCCATCGCAGCAGATATTAAACCGTTATTAAAGCGTTATTTAGATGATTGGGAAGATGAGTAATCAGTAATCAGTCATCAGTTATCAGTTATAGCAAGAGGCAATAGGGAATAGGCAATCTCGCTATAGGTAAATACTTACTGTGAGCAGCTTTTAGCCTTCAAGAATGTCCTAATAGATGTGGCGACTGCTATAACCCTAAAGTTAGGCAGAATGCGATCGCGTATTTTTTAGCCGTGGAAATCCGCATAGGTAGTGAGCCCTTCAGGGCTGTCTTGAAAGAAAGAAGGAGGCGTGAACGCCTCACTACAATTTAGCGGAAGATGATATCCGATTGTAAGGTTAAACTGAGGTCTTGACTCGGATTAATCACCACCACATCCACTTTACTCCGTCCAACAAAGACTCCGGTAATCGCGCCGAGTCCCGCACCTACTAAAACTTCTTCCGTTGCGATCGCATTATCCCCGGCTACTGCCCCAATAGCTGCCGCCGCCGCCGCCCCAATAGCTGCCCCACCGACAATAGATTTCGCCGAAGCCCCTTTGCGGACGGTTTCGGTGTGGGTGACAACCTGAGAATTCGCATCTAGGCGAAACCGTTTTCCGACACCGAGAATCACCTCACTCGCTACAAATTGAGACCCCCCGGAAGCGGGTTTTAATTGTCCGACAATTTCAGCTCCTGCCGGAATCCAAACCCGTCCCTGACTGGTAACAATATCCCGTGCTACCGTGATTGTTATGGAAACGGTTTCGTTCGGCATAACCACAATTTTTTCCGCTTGGGAGTATTCTACCGGAATCTCGGTTCCGGCTAAAATTCTATCCCGTTGTAAGGTATTGGGGAAGGCTTGGGCTGTGGCGGGAATAGCTTGCAGCAGAGGTGTGGCTACGGCTGTTGTTAAACCCAAGGCGAGGAAAACCGATAGTCCTGAACGTGATAATTTAGTTAGAGTCGATAGGGGCGTTACCACTCCTACCTCTCCTTCAGAACCGTGCATGAGACTTTCACCTCACACGGCTCCTTGATAACTCCACCTTTGTTATAGGTACGATTCAAAACGGATTATTGTCATAATTCTCAACTATTGATAATTTCTTATTTTTCGTTAGAGAACCATCATTTGCCGTCTTTATGTCGTGACAATGTTTGTGTAGAAGTTGTAGATTATCATAAGTGTCTTTCCCACCTAATGATGTGGGTTTAATATGGTCAACTTCTACAATGTCTGTACTTGTAAAATACAAACCACAGTTAGAACAAATACCTTTTTGTTTCTTAATTAGTTTAGAAACCCTTATAGGAGTTTCAGGATATTTGCCTCTACGCTTGCTCCAATAAATCCAGTTTCCATCAAACGGACTGGTTTCACCCTTAACTTTTGTATGCCTTACGATTGGCGTACTGCTATGGGTGAGTAATTCCGTTCCGTCTTCTGTACTGAAACACCAATTTCTGTCATTTACTGTTCTCCAGTATTTATCTTTATTGATGTTCCCTTTTCCCCTCGTTCTTGCCCAAGCTCTTAACTTGTCGTAAGTTAGATGGTCAACCTTGTTAAAGGTTTCTTTACTAACAACTGTTGAGTAATAGTTTGACCAGCCTCTTATAATTGGATTCAGCTTGCTAATTAAAGCAGCTTGTGGGGCGGTCTTATGGGCATCTATTACTTCAGCTATTTTGACAAGGTGGGTTTTGATTTTGGCTTTTGAGGGTGTGATTAATGTACCAAAACCTAGCGGTGTTCCATTCCTGTTGTTGGCACATCGGTAGTTCCCTACTTTGTGTTGTTGGATATGGAACCCTAAAAACTCAAACCCGACATTTCCATCGATTTCATTGAGGGTATGGGTTAATTTTGTCTTACTTGGTTTTAATTCCAGTCCCATGTTACTCAACCAGTCGGCGATTATCTTTTGACACTTTTTGACAACGTTTAAATTCTCATGGATGATTACGAAGTCGTCGGCGTAACGGATTAGACTGAGGGCTTGACGGTTATCCCGTTTTGCTCCTTTTAGAGTTTCTGCGAATTGCATGACTCTTTCTTCCATACCATGTAGGGCAATATTCGCAAGTAAGGGTGAAATTACCCCGCCTTGTGGTGTACCATCATTAGTGGGGAAAATTTCTTTTCCGTCACAGTACCCTGCTTTAAGCCATGTTTTAATAAGACGGCTTAATGTGGGGTATGTGTGTATTTTGGAGATTAATGCTTTTTGGTCTATGCGGTCAAAGCATTTTGAGATATCAGCATCGAGTACAAATTTGGGTTTGCTTCTAATACTGTTAAATATTGCTTCAATTGCATCGTGACAGGAACGTCCTGGTCTGAAGCCATAACTGTTTGGCTCAAAGATCGCCTCCCATTCTGGTTCTAACGCTAGTTTGACTAACGCTTGTAATGCGCGGTCGTTGATTGTGGGTATTCCGCCCCCCCAAACCCCCCGTGCACGGGGGGCTTGGGGGGGGGTTTCTGTTGAACCAGGTTTAGGTATTTCAACTCTACGAGTTGGTTTGACTTTATTGGTTAACTTTAATCGTCCTACAAGGTTTATACGTTGCTTTGGGGTCAGAGATTTAACCCCATCCACACCCGCCGTATTTTTACCTTGGTTATCTTGTGTTACCCGACGAACCGCTATACATTTTGCCGACCAAGACCTAATCAGGGTCTTTTGAAGTTTGCGAACTGCTTTAACATCGCCTCGTTCACTCGCTTGAAATATTCGCTTTTGCAACTTAAAAGTTACCTTTTCTAACTTGCGCCAGTTAAGGTCTTTCCACTCCACCGTCAGATTGTTCTGCGTTTTAGATATATTCATTGCTACTTGTTCTATTTCTTTGGAATTACCGAGCGTCTGTCAGCATATCCCTTGCATTACCAAGGGCATTCGCTTTTGACACCATCCCTCCTCTATATATCGTTCGTTAGCTACTTACTGGATTTCGACCTTTTCCAGAGATATATAGGGGTTACTTCGTTCCGATTACACATTTGTTTGAAGTCTTTAGCGTGATGCTTTCCACCGGGTTTATTGGGCGGTGCTTATAAGTCGGAACGACCACCGCTTATGCCCTAGCCTTGCCTTTTGGCTTGGTGTTAATCAGTCTTTACCGTATTTCTCAACGGGTTTATCTTTTGATTTAGCCATTCCACCATTGCTATGTTTCGATGGTTCAGACACATCTTTGCTTGCGCTACGCATGGACTTCTTGCTCAATAGTTACCAGATTTGGCTACCAGTAGTTCTACCTTTTAACCCCGCTTTAGTCTGTTGGATGCTACCCAAACAGACTAGGGGTTATGCTTTCACCTCAGCACTTGAGGGGTGGGACTTAATTCACCGAATTTCACCCACAAATGTAATCAGTTAACCAGTTTCATCAACTGGGTTAACCGTCCCGTAATCTTTTCAGCTTACTTTAGGTTAAACGAATCGCACGCCTTTAACATATACCAAAACATCCTTATTTTTTCAAGTTCTGATTTAACTCTTATAACCTAATAGTCGATAGAATCGCTTTATTGTTCCTCATTATCTAATTAAATCTTTGAGGATAACAACTGGCAAACTAGGAAGATTTTGTAAACCGGAATCATTATTGGTTCTAATAGTGGAAAAGAGATAGGCTTCAAAATAAATAGTACAACTCACCTTACTGCCCATATTTTCTTCCCAATAGTTATCAAGATTGGGAGGAATTTTTAATTTCCAACTAATATTTCGACTAAACCAGCGAAAAAATAGTTTTTTCTACTCTCGGATGGAATCCTCCGGTTTACATAGATTCAAGATACTCTTAGATTTTAGCATTAATTTTTTGTAGGTCAGAATGGTTAAAATCTTCAATTACAAATGCCACACCCAAATCTTTTAAACTATTGGGATTGTGGGTAGATGCAACTCCAATGGTTTTAATCCCTGCCGCCATTGCCGAACGAATTCCAGAGGGAGAATCTTCAAAAGTGATCGCTTCTTCTGGTAAAATATTCAACTGTTCCAAACAATACTGATAAGGCGCAGGATCGGGTTTACCAATACCAATTTCATCGGACAAAACCACACTATCAAAAGAATCTGATAACTTCAGAATTTCTAGGATAAAATCCGTATTTTTCCGAGGTGCATTGGTAACTAAACCTGTTTTAAAGCCTTGCTGATTCACCCAATCTAAAAACTCTATTAACCCAGGTAAGGGCTGTAAATCAATAGCTAGTTCTCGAAATTTTAATTCTTTTAAATCCACCATTTTTACTATATCTTCATCGGAAAATTCAGGAAATAAATCCGCTACAATTTCAGCATTTGTTCTGCCACTAATTCGAGTTTGATAAAAACGATGATCAATATTAAATTGATAAATCTCTAAAACCTTTGCCCAAGTTAAATAGTGCAATGGGTCACTATTAACGAGAGTTCCATCTAAATCAAATAAAATCGCTTTGAGCATGATTGTATAAAGTATAGAAACTGGAGTTTTTAACCGAATTTAATTCCATAGCAATCCTATTTATTGCCTATTGCCCATTCCCTATTCCCTTCTACACATTATTTTTGAATCGAACCATCCGGCATAATTGCCCCTTGAAAATTAGCTCCTTTCTGGTCTGCTCCGGTTAAATCGGCTGAGTTCAAATCCGCATCTTTAAAGATTGCTCCATTCAGTTTGGCATTATTCAGTTTAGCTCCTCGAATAAATGCCCCAGTCAGATTCGCTTGACTCAAATTAGCATTTGTTAAATTAGCTTGATTTAAAGTAGTTTCACTTAAATCTGCCCCGGTTAAATTCGCTCCAGTAAAATCAACAGTATCTAAAAATGCTCCCTTGAGATTAGCTCCTTTTAAATCCGCTTTACTAAAGTTAGAATTATTCAGTTTAGCCCCGGTTAAATTTTGCCCTTGCAAACTTTTTCCGCTAAAATCACATCCAAAACATTCTTGATCTTGACCTAACTTAACTTGAGCAGGTGGTTTTTGGCAACCCGTAACAGTTAATAATAAAACACTAAAACCGATAATCGTTGCCCGGTTAAAAACTCGTATTTTTTGAACTTTCATGTTAGACATTTTAATTCTTAATTTCCCCAATATCGTCGCCAATGAAACAGATTTTCTGTCCAATTAAATAATATCCTATTTTGACAACGGCGTTGATCAATCCAAGCGATCGCACTTTGATGATAAACCTCCGAAAACGTGGGAAAAATCGGAGGAAATTCAGCTAAGGTTTTAAGGTTTACCCCTTGACGAATTGCCAAAGCTAGGGTATTGATTAATTCACTTGCCTGGGAACCGACCACCGTAGCCCCTAAGAGTTTACCATTCGCCAAACCCACAAATTTACAAAATCCCGTTGTTTCCCCGGAAATTTGCGCCTGAGCGATCATTTTTAGGGGTTGTTGCTCTACAATTACTTGAGTTCCATAGCGTCGTTTAGCTTGGGTTTCTGTTAACCCCACCTGTGCTAATTGGGGGTCAGAAAAAATAGCCCAAGGAATGCTTTGATAATCAACTTGAAACTTCGGCCAGTATAGGGAATTTTTGAGGGCAATTTGTGCTTCATATTGGGCGATATGTTCAAAGGGATATCCCCCTAAAATTTGTCCACACCCATAAATTCTAGGATTGGTGGTTTGTAGTTTTTGATTCACCCATAAATGATTCCCTTTAAACTCAACACCGACCAGGCTTAAATTTAAGGATTCGACGTCGGTTTGAGAGCCATAATCCACCAAAATTTCATCGACTTCTATAGCAGTATTTCCCGCTTGAATCCATTTTTTATCGGCAATTTTTTTAACCTGAATAATTGGAGTTTGGGTTAAAATTTTTACTCCTTCGGCTTCTAATTGACATTGAATCAACTGCACCGCATCGGGATCTGCCTGGGCTAAAATTTGAGTAGCTGGGGTAATTATAATCACCTCTAAACCCAAACGAGCGAAATATTGGGCTAATTCAATTCCCTTGGGATCACCCCCAATAATTGCTAATCTCTGGGGAATTATTTCTGATAAATTAGGTAATTTTTCTAAAAATAAATCCAAGGTTTCTGGAGTAATAAATCCTGTGGATAATAACCCTTCAATGGGGGGAATTTTAGGGGTGGAAGCTGGGGCTAATAAATAATTGCGCGATCGCAATATTCTATTATTAACTTTAAATCCCAGACGGGGAGATTTGATAAATTCACCTTCACCAACAATCACATCCACTCCCCCTGCCCCTAACCGTTGATGGGAATAAATTTCCTCACAATTATTTCTAACTAAATCAATCCAAGGTTTGATCGGTTTTCTCCTAATATCCGACCCGCACCAGGTGGGTATTAACTCAAGTTTAGGGAGGGATAAAGCCATCGAAAATAACCCCGAATTCCCAGTTTTTTCCGGCTCAACTAAAGCAATTCGTCCTTGTATTTGACTGCCTAATAATGCTGCATAACGTCCGGTTAAACTCCCTCCTAAAATCACCAAATCATAATCCAACATACAAAAATCAGTTATCAGTTATCAGTTATCAGTCTAAAACCCATTACCCATTACCTATTACCAATTACCCATTACCTATTAATTTTGAGCCACCACCAATTGAGAAGATAGCAATTCCAAAGCCGTTTGATATTGGTGATCTGCCTCCGTTGCCACTTGATTTCTAAGTAAAGGTTCCGAAGGAATTACCCGATCGGGCATAATTCCCAATTTATTAATATCAGTATGATTGGGAGTTTCATATTTAGCAACTGTTACTGCTAATCCCGAACCATCGGATAAATCAAATAAAGATTGAATTAATCCCTTGCCAAAGGTTTTTTCTCCCACTAAAGTTGCTCGATGATTGTCATGTAAAGCCCCGGCTAAAATTTCACTGGCACTAGCGGTTCCTGGGTTGACTAAAACCACTAAAGGAGCTTGAGTTAAAGCCGAACCCACCGCTTCAAAACTTCCCAATAAACCTTGACGATTAACCGTATAAACAATCGTCCCTTCATCTAACCAAAGTCGGGCAATTTCTATGCCAGATTGTAATAATCCCCCTGGATTATTTCTGAGATCCAAAATATAGGCTTTTGCCCCTTTTTTTTCTAAAGATTGAATCCCTTGAGCTACTTCTTCCGTGGCATTGGCATTAAATTGATTTAAACGAATATAACCTAATGGAGTGTCTTTCAAATCAGAACGTAGTTCCGTGATCACCGGGTTCAGGGCAATCCGATCCCGAACTAAAATAATATCTTCCGTGGTTTTATTGCTATTTCTTAACACCGTTAAAGTAACTTGGCTACCCCTTAGCCCCCGCATCCGAGCCGCGGATTCATCCAGGGTTAACTCAGAAGTAGAAAAGCCATCAATTTTCACAATCTGATCCTGGGGTTGGATACCCGCCCGTTCTGCGGGAGAATCATCGATCGGAGCAATAACGGTTAAATTGCCCGTTTCCCCGTCCTGGGAGATTTGTAACCCCACCCCCATCAGTTCCCCGGAGGTATTCACCTGTAAACTGCGATATTGATCCGGTCGCAATAACCGCGTAAATGGGTCATCCAAGGTGGCTAACATCTTCTCAATGGCAGAATATGTGTCCTCGCGGCTTTTGAAGGGTTGCCGGATTAGTTTCTCGCGGATAGACCACCAGTTTTGATGGTTGAAACTTTCATCCACATAGGAGCGATTAATAATTCGCCAACTTTCGCTAAAGATTTTTTGGTCTTCGGTCAGGGCCAGAACCGGGGTTGTCCAGGTGATCCAGGTTAAACAGACTTGCAGAATAATTAGAAATGCTATGGGAAAAACGCGCTTTTGCATGGTGGTGATTTAACGTTGCTTTCAAATTAGATTGGGGAATCAACCGATTTAAGACCTTTCACGGCTTGATTTTCAGCCTCACCCTTGGGGGATTCGATCCGGGGCAGATTGATTCCCTAGTTTTGTGAAAATTGAGTTGAAGTTATGTTACATTTTTTAGAGTAGGGGAGAACACGCAAGTCTTTTAGCCTAATCTGTCAATCGGATCAAACCGACCTCCCTATTCCTTATGGTGATGGCTTTTTGATATCCAGAGTTCTCTGGCTTCAGACAGTCTAATCTAAAGATATCTATTAATGATGTCTTAAAGGAATAACGATAGGTAGCCATTTATTTTTAGGAATTCTAGCTTCATGTTTTCTAAGGGAATCAAAGAATCTCAGACTTTCAAGTGGTTTGATGAACGGCTGGATATCCAAGCACTTGATGATGACATTTCCAGTAAGTATGTGCCCCCTCATGTCAACATTTTCTATTGCTTGGGTGGAGTCACTTTAGTTTGCTTTTTAATCCAGTTTGCCACTGGATTTGCGATGACGTTCTATTATAGACCGACCGTCGCGGAAGCTTTTACTTCTGTTCAATACATTATGACGGATGTGAGCTTTGGTTGGTTAATTCGCTCCATCCATCGCTGGTCTGCCAGTATGATGGTGTTAATGATGATCCTGCACGTTTTCCGCGTTTATCTCACCGGGGGTTTCAAAAAGCCCCGGGAATTAACCTGGATCACGGGTGTGATTTTAGGCGTGATTACGGTTTCTTTTGGGGTTACAGGCTATTCTCTGCCTTGGGATCAGGTTGGTTACTGGGCGGTGAAAATTGTATCTGGGGTTCCTGAAGCGATTCCCGTTGTCGGTTCAACCATTGTGGAACTGATGCGGGGTGGTACGGCCGTTGGTCAAGGTACTCTTAGCCGTTTTTACAGCTTACATACCTTTGTCCTACCTTGGCTGATTGCCGTCTTTATGTTAGCCCACTTCTTGATGATTCGGAAGCAAGGGATTTCGGGCCCTCTGTAAATGGACGTGGATCGGGTTTGGCGTTTCGGCACTACTCCGGCATCGGTGGCGGTTTGTTCCGAGAAAGTTAACTTTCGATAACGGGTCTCAAACATCCAAGGGTTAGGAGTAGCCTTTGCCAAATTCAAAGACAAGCAACAACCTGTTAAATTTCCCAAAAAGGAGCGACGTTTTAATTATGTCCATCTTAAAAAAGCCGGATCTCAGTGATCCAGTTCTTCGCGCTAAATTGGCTCAAGGCATGGGTCACAACTACTATGGTGAACGGGCTTGGCCGAATGATTTGTTATATACGTTCCCGATTGTAATTTTGGGAACCTTTGGTTTAGTGGTGGCATTGTCGGTTCTCGACCCCGCCATGATGGGAGAACCCTCTAATCCTTTTGCAACGCCGTTAGAAATTTTACCCGAATGGTATCTCTGGCCAACCTTCCAAATTTTGCGGGTCGTTCCCAATAAATTGCTAGGAATTATGTTGATGTCTTCGATTCCTGTGGGTTTAATTGCGGTTCCTTTAATTGAGAACGTCAACAAGTTCCAAAACCCCTTCCGTCGTCCTGTGGCAACGGCTGTTTTCTTATTTGGAACTTTAGTAACGCTGTGGTTAGGAATTGGTGCGGCACTTCCCATTGATAAGTCTTTAACTTTGGGCTTTTAAACCACATCCTCATCCTCTCAAAATTTTTGATGATATGATACCTGTGGGTTTACCGGAATAGCTTGTTAGGCTAGGTCTGGGAGCGTCACAGGTATCCTTTTTTATAGGAACAATTGGAAAAGACGGAATACAAAACAATATTATTCTTGAACCCTGGCTATGTTATTAAAAAAATACCCAAACCTAGATCAAAATCAATTACTTTGGTGCTTTTTAGCTGTTTTTTCTTGTGAAGGAGGAATTCAATCCTATGTTAAAGATATTTTAGATGCTTCCCAGACTATTAAACCCGTTTCTCCCGACTCAAAGATTAATATTAATCCCCAGAATCAGGTTTTAATTTTACGGGATTATCCCGGATGTCCTAACCCTTTTGAAACCCCATCCAGTTCTTTTCAATTTGAGTATTTTAAATCTCAAAATCCCCTCTGGGGAAGGATTAAATTAGCAATATCTTTACTAACTAATTTAGTCCAATATCGACCTCGACGGGTGTTGTGTGGTCATATTAATTTAGCCCCCTTGGTGCAAATAATTTGTCAACCCTTGAGTATTCCTTACACCGTATTAACCTATGGTAAAGAAGTCTGGGAACCTCTGCCGAAAAAACAGCAAAAAGCCCTACAAAATGCCGATCAAATTTGGACAATTAGCCGATATAGTCGCGATCAAGCCTGTCTTGCTAATCAGTTAAATCCGAATCAATTTCAAATGTTACCCTGTATGGTAGATGGGGAAAAATTTACTCCCAGCCCCAAACCCCAACAGTTAATCCAACGCTATGATTTACAGGATGCCCGGGTATTAATGACCGTTGCTCGTCTATGGAAAGGCGACCCCTATAAGGGAGTTGATGTTACCATTCGTGCCCTCTCCCAAATTGCCCAAGTCTTTCCCAATGTCAAATATTTAGTTATTGGTCGGGGAGATGACCAACTCAGATTACAACAGTTGGCCGAGGATTTGGGAGTAAGCGATCGGGTCATTTTTGCCGGATTTGTTCCTACCGAGGAATTAGTTAATCATTATCGGGTTTGTGATGGTTATGTCATGCCCTCTCAAGAGGGGTTTGGGATTGTTTATTTAGAGGCGATGGCCTGCGAGAAACCCGTTATTGCCGGGGATAGCGATGGTTCAGCCGATCCCCTACAGGATGGAAAATTGGGCTGGCAAGTGCCCCACCGCGATGTAGAGGCCGTGGCAAAGGCTTGTATTCAACTACTTCAGGGTGAGGATCAACGCTGCAATGGGCCTTGGTTACGGCAGCAATGTTTGGCCCATTTCGGAAAACCCGCCTTTGAGGGTCGAGTCCAAGAGTTGCTGAATCAAAACCAGGGGTAAGCCTAATTTAACCACAAAGACACGAAGACACAAAGAAGTTGTGAATATTAACCTGCTGGTTGCTATAATATCATAGAAATTAAAATATCAAAGTTCAAATTTTTAAGGGTTCCATCAGATTAAATCTGGCTTGAATAATTAAGGAGATAGCTGTGAACCAACAGCGGTTCAAAACTCTACAAATCAGACTTTCTGGTTTGACTAACTGGCTGATTACTTTAGCTGTAATTGGCATTTTAATCTCTATTGGTTTGGGTTGGTTAGTCAAGGGCGTTCTGATTTTAATTGCGGTGATTGCGATTACTCCGATTTTGGTGATTTTGGGTGTCCAGTGGTGGTTAAAACGCAATCTAATTCAAGATCAATGTCCGGTTTGTAGCCATGAATTTCCGGCTTTTAATAACATTCAATTTCAATGTCCTAACTGTGGGGAACCGTTAAAAATCGAACAGGGTCGTTTTAGTCGGTTAACACCCCCAGGAACTATTGATGTGCAAGCGGTTGATGTTTCAGTTCAAAGGTTAGAAGATTAAATTAAATTCATTGAATAAAACAAAGGAGCATAAATTTATGTCGGAAGATAAAACTACTATTTTAGTTACTGGAGGAGCGGGTTATATTGGTTCCCATGCTGTCCTGGCGCTACAACGTTCGGGTTATGATGTGATTATTCTCGATAATTTAGTTTATGGACATCAAGACTTAGTGGAAACGGTCTTAAAAACCGAATTAATTATTGGAGATACTAATGATCGTCCGTTGCTTGATAAGTTATTTTCTAGTCGCAAAATTGATGCGGTGATGCACTTTTCTGCTTATGCTTATGTGGGGGAATCTGTTACTAATCCTGATAAATATTATCGCAATAATGTGGTCGGAACTTTAACGTTATTGGAAGCAATGAAAGAGGCGGGAATTAATAAGTTTGTATTTTCCTCAACCTGCGCCACTTATGGGGTTCCTGAAATTGTTCCCATTCCTGAAGAACATCCCCAAAATCCGATTAATCCCTACGGGGCGACTAAATTAATGGTAGAAAGAATTTTATCGGATTTTGATGTCGCCTATGATTTTAAATCGGTACGTTTCCGTTATTTTAATGCCGCCGGAGCCGACCCAGAAGGGTTATTAGGGGAAGATCATAATCCCGAAACCCATTTAATTCCTTTAATTTTATTAGCAGCATTAGGAAAACGAGATTCTATTTCTATTTTTGGAACCGATTATCCCACACCCGATGGTACTTGTATTAGAGATTATATTCACGTTACGGACTTAGCAACCGCCCATATTTTAGGGTTAGAATATTTATTAAATAGTGGAAAAACGGATGTTTTTAATTTAGGAAATGGGAAAGGATTTTCCGTTAAAGAGGTGATAGAAACCGCTAGAGAAATTACGGGAAAAGAGATTAAAGCGATTGAATGCGATCGCCGCCCCGGAGATCCACCAAGTTTAGTTGGAAGTGGAGAAAAAGCCCGAACAATATTAGGTTGGAATCCTGAATATCCCGATCTTCAAAATATTATCACCCATGCTTGGAATTGGCATCAAAAACGACACACCTAACCCCGTAGTAAGCCCTTCAGGGCTTAATCCCCAGATTAGTAACTAGGATGGATTGAAGCCCTAAAGAGATTACCACGATTTATTTTTGATCAGGATAAAAGATTATTCACCTTTAATTTCCTTCAACCTTTTTAAACAGTCATTCAGAATTGTTTCAACTGAGTCTAATAACTGATTATCTTTAGGAGTTAACTGTTTTTTTTTCTGATTTTTTAATTCGTTATCGAGAATTAAAAAATCAGCAACTTCAAACAAGTCTTTTTTCTGTTTTTCTGATAATTTGTCTTCAACAATCAATCGTTTTTTTAGCCAACGACGTAATTCATCTTTTATAGGAACCCAGGGATTATCGACTAAATCACGAATATATTTTAGCCATTCTTTATTTTGATCGTTCATATCTTTGTGTTGGTTAAGGTCAGTGACTGTGGATTTATCAACGTCTGTGGTACTGGGATTTTCTCGGGCTTCTCTTTCTGATTTTCCATTGTTTTCAAGGAAAACAGAATGACCACCAGGAGACTGACTATCAGTATTATTAACAGGAGGAGTTGTTTTCGTTTCTTTCCCAGCGTGCCTTCAACAACCTCCTTATTTTCAACAATATTTTCGGTCTGTTCAGTCACTTCTTGAGCTTGATTATCCGTAGATGTTTCAATCTTAATATCAGATATTTCAGGCTTAAGATCAATAGATAAAACCGAGACTGCATTCTCATCACCCTTACTGATTAAAATTGCTAAATCATCTTCCGGTAATCCGGTGTTGATGATTTTCTCAGCCAAACTAATAATTTCTTGCTCATTACCTATTTTTTCAACTTTTTTGTACCAAATTTGTTGATCAGCTTCAGCTTCATCTAAATTTGAAAGTAATTGTTTGAGCTTATCTGCTGAATTTTCAGTCAATTGATTGATTTTATTGAGATTAACCTCAAATTCCTCTAATCCTTTAAAATTAATTGCCTCATTGATTGTATTAATAAACTCTGGATCTTTACCTACAAAGCTTAATAATGCGCGTGCTGCTAGATGTCGTAACCTTAATTCGTTTTCAGGTGAAAAAGTTTCACTTTCATCAGGATTAACAACCCATACAACTGCATTATATACTTCGGTTTCTATTGTACTTCCAAATTTGTTAGTTTGTTTTTTTACAGACTCAATTCCTCCAACCATGAATAATAATTGTTGAGAATAACGCATGAGAACAAGCGAAGGATTTTGATAATTTATCAAATATCCAATTGTTCCTGAATCTCCTGTTTTTTTCTTAACCAACCTTTCTTTAAGCATATTAGGAGATTCTGAGATAGACTGGATATTTTCAATCTTGCGCCAATGAATTCCAGTGTTACCTAGGGCATAACTTCTCACATAAACCTCTAGCTCTTTCATGTTTCAATCTCCTTGTATATTAATTATGGGGAATTTGCAACCATTTAGCACCTTGCAAAATAGCAAAACCATCACTATTTTTACAGCCAATGGCAAAAGAAAAGATAGCATTGTTAAAAATATCAATTTCCTCCTGTGTTGCTTGAACTTTTATTTCAGAGTTTTTAACTTTAGTTTGAGTTTCGTGAACCGTTTTTTCAGTGGATTTGACATTTTCTTTGGCTTCTTTATAAGGTGTGTACGCATCATCAAATAAGTTGGCTACAAATCTAAACGGAAACCACGTTTGCTTTCGTTCTATAAATGCTTTCTCTCTTTGAGCAAATTTCTGTTTAGCTGCATCAAGTTTATCTTTTTCTGTAGATAGACTTTTTTCAAGCTCAGATAATTCCTTTTGATCTTGCTCTAGTTGACGTTTTTTTGCCTCATTAGAAAGATTTAGCAAAAACCGTAAAACATATCTCAGGGGTTGATCTCCATCTTTAGGCGCATAGGGAGCTTTAATCTCCGTTTTATTGTATTCAAATTTTATGAAACCATCATCACCAGTTTTATGGTAAGCAAAAACAACATTTCCAACGGTCTGAACAGGTGTTACCAGAACTGCAACTTGACCAAATAACCCATCGGATTTTAAAAAATTTAACAGTTTTTGATATCCGATTTGAACGTGCTGAAGTAAGTTTTCAGCATCTTGAGAAGTTCTCATGTAGGTTTCGCATTTAACAGGAGCTAAAATGACTAATCTGGGAACGGTCAAACCTGCATAGGCATCTTTTAACAGGGTTGTGATCCGTTCAGGATCATTTTTTTCTTCATGCCAAGTTCCCACTTCACTATAGTTGACCCTTCCTGTCTTTTTTTCCATTAATGCAGTAGCATCAATGGGAATAATTACAGCATCACAAGCTAATAATTGCTGCTTTATATACTCTTTCTGTTTTTGTGTTGCATTGAGCTTGAAATACTCACCTGATGGGTCAGTAAATCTAAGTTTGATAAATTTTCTGCCCCCACTACCTAGCTCAAAAACAAATCCTTCATCCTCCCAAAGATCATCAAAGATTTCAGTTCTTTTTACGGATTTTTGAAATTTAGGATCTATCGTTTTTAAAACTCGCTTGCATTCCGTTATAGCTTGTAATGTTCTAGTATCATCAGTCCAGGTTTGAAGATTAGCTCGTTCAAACGTTTTATGAAATTCCTCGTGCATCGCTGCTAACAGGCTGGTTTTACCAATCTGTCTAGGAGCAACCATGATAATCTTTAACTCGTCATTTAGCATGAAAATTTTCTCCTATTTAAACGTTTAAAAACTGCAATAATTCCGGCTGATTAGTAGTTTCTACATTCTTAACTAATTGCAGCCAATGAGCTCGAAGTTCGTGATTATTTTCGAGTTGACCGAGTTGTTCTGGCCAAACTTGCGATCGCACTTCCCGCAAGAAATTTTTCCATTCTTCCTGAACATCTTCTTGACGGATAATATTATCAACAAATTCTTCAACCATGGCATAAGCGGCTTGATTTGGTTCCCAGAGCAATTCTTCCAAAGCAGGTTGAATACGATGCACCGCAGTATCATATTTAATCTCTAGTGCCGTTAGAATTTCTTGTGCCGTAGTTGAAGCATCAGGACGCAATATTTCATCTTTATCCAGTAATTGTCCCGTTGAATTATTCGACGGTAAAACATTCGTGAGTTGATCTAAATGCTTGCGAATTCGGTGTTGTACTAATCCTCGATAGGACAGTTCAAAATCAATAAAAATTCTCAATCCTTGTTTTAAATGCGGAAAATAGTCTTGATCCTGATCGAATAAAACAATCATTTTTTCCAATTCTCGGATAAATTCCGATCCTCTCGCATTTGTTAAGACTCCCAACCGACCTTTTTCAATCAAAACTTCAGCAACCTGCTTTTTGGTATCTTCTATCATTTTTTTTAGTCCATCATCTAAGGTGATAAAATGATGGGATAATAACACCCGCAACTTATCTTGATAATCTGCATAGGTTATCAACGCACCACTGGTTCTGATTCGTTCATTAATTTCTTCTAAGGGATTTTCCGAGGACAAAACACCTTTGTTTTTGTTACAATTTTGAATCGCTTCAGTGACCTTATCCTCTAAATTTTTATCTGGATTATCCCGATATAACCACAGGTCTGAGCGCAAGTTTTCTAAGCCAAGGATAACGTCTTTCCACCAACCTTTTGTATTATTTCCAAATAACTTACCAAACTCTCGTTCCATAAATTTATCAAAATGTGATCCCGTTCCACCCAGAGCATTTTTTGCATGATCTAACTCAGTTTTTAATTGTTCATGAAGTTGAATTAAACGCTCTTGATTAGATTTTGCATATCGCGCATCTAATTCAATGACTTGAGTTTCTAAATAATCTAAAACTTGATCTAAGACTTGATTCGCTTGTTCTGGATTACGACAGTCAGCAATCAGGCATTCAACCACCTTAATTTTAACTTGCTGTTGATCAATACTAGCTTTAAGATCTTGACAGCTTTTTAAGTTACCACTGTCATCACCATTAACTTTATTGTTAAGAACAAAAAATGATCTGGCTGATAATTCATTTAAAGCTTGACTGGCTGTATTATAAAGTTCTGTGTCGTTAATTGTCCACACAGAACCATTCTCATTGGGTTTAAGAATAAATAAAACTACGTCAACTTCTTCCCCTAAAGTTGTCAACATTAATTTTTCATCACCCAGTTTAAAATCTCCTAACCCTGGTAAATCAACTAATGCAATTTTTCCGATTTCATTGGCATTAGGAAAAGGGCAGGAAATTTCTACTTTCCTAACCGCTAAATGTTTGCTATCGGTGAGTTTTCCATTTTCTTCTTTCTGAGCAACATATTCTCGGATTTTTTCTTTGGTTATCCGTATCGGTTGTTTACCAATAAACGGGGAATAATCGTTAAAATTGAAGTGATAATCATCACAAAGACGTTTATAGATTGTTTTAGTGGTGGCATCATTTCCTTGCAGTAAATCCTGTGATGGAAGTTGGATTTTGTGAAAATCATCTAGGCTCTGAGGTGGGGTTTTAGGTAAAATATTAGCCAATTTTTCATGGTCAAAGTAGGGAAGAATTACCTCTTGTAAAAATGATTCTTCAGTATGAAATGTAACTAACGCTTCAGTTAGATTTTCCGGTTGATGATAGATTGTGCTACGAACCGCAGTACAGGCTTTTCCTGAACGGGCTGGAATTTCATCATTAGAGAGTCCACTGAGGGTTTGTAGTAGGGTACTTTTCCCTTGTTTCATTCGTCCAACCACGCCGATATTGAGGGTTTGACGAGCGAAACGAATCCTTAACTTATGTAGTTCTCGTAATTCTTTTTCTATTGTTGATAAAATTGGAGAAAAATGAATTTTATTTAACTTATCGACAATTTTAGCCTCGTTTGGCCATTGGTTTAGTTGTTGCTTTCGGTCAGTCTCTAAAATTTGAATTGCATTTTGCAGATTCTTTAAATTAGCTTCTACACTGATGATCCTCTGGGCCAGGGGCTGGCGTTTTTGAATAATTTCAGCAATTCGCGCAGATCTGTTAGCTGTTGTTATGTTCATTTTAACCTGGCTGACTGGTCTTTGATGAAGTCTCCCAATTTTATCATGAGTCCGAATAAAATAACCTCTGTGTACTAATATTTTTTGCTTCGCCTTTGGTTCCCTGGTTATACCAGGGAACCAAATCCGGTTGGAAATCCTGTTGTTGCGCTTCAAGCGCATTCTTTTCTGATGCTATATTACAACGAATAAGATGCGCTGAAGCACAACAACGGGATAATTTATAGGTGATTTTGGATGATTTTTGCTGTTTCTTTTCCGGTTTTTTCCCAACTAAATTGTTTAACTTGTGTTAGTCCTAATTGTCTTAAATGCGATCGCATTTCCGTATTATTTACTATACTTTCCATTGCTTCTGTAATTTCTTGAACTTGATAAGGATTAACATATAATGCCGCATTTCCTCCCACTTCAGGTAAAGAAGATAGGTTAGAAGTAATTACGGGAGTTCCGCAAGCCATTGCTTCTAAAATAGGAAAACCAAACCCCTCCCAAAGACTGGGAAAAACAACAGCAATGGCTTGATTAATAATTTTAGTTAATTCATCGGTCGGAACATAATTTAAAAACTTTACTTGTTGAGTTAATTCTAACTCTTGAACTTGCCTTTTGAGTTCGGGGGTATAGGTTTCATCCGTTGGGCCAGCTAACCATAATTCATAGTCTGATGGTTTTTTTAACCTAGCAAAAGCACTAATTAATCGAGATACATTTTTATGAGCATCATGACGACCAATATAGAGAAAATAATTGCGGGTTGGTAAGTCTAAAAATTGAAATCGTTGCGGGTTGTAGGCGAGGGGAATTGGTGTGATTTTCTGTTCTGGAATCTTAAAAAATTCGATTAAATCTTCAGCCGTGGCGATAGAATTACAGACAATATGTTCGGCTTGGGATAATACCAAGGGAATATAATATTTAAAATAAGCTGTTAACCGAGAACTTCGTCTGGGAAATCTTAACGGAATAATATCATGGGCCATAACTATTGACCGACATCCAGAATATAAAGGAGCTTCTGGAACCGGAGAAAATAGCAGATTTCCCTTTAATTGCTGATAAAGTTTAGGGAGTTTAAACTGTGTCCAAAGTAACCGCCTAAGATGTCCCTTTGTTCCTTGGTCGGGGGTCATATTATTAGGAACAGAATAACAGGAATAATCGAGGTTTTCTTGAGAGGTTAATAAGGTAGGTTGCAAAGGTTTTAAAGCGGGTAAAATATGACTAGCATAAATAGATATTCCCGTAGGTTCAGGAATTAAAAATGATAAATTAATCAAGAGTGAATTACTCATAAAAAATCTATAATTGAAAATATTACTAAATCCATAATAGCTTATTTCTGATATATTTTAACAATAAATTTTACAACTCCTTTGAATTTATACCAAGATGTTTGAGGCGTAATTAAGATTGTAATTAAACCAATAAAACTAATTCTAAATAACCAGTAGATAAAAACAGCTTTAGAGGTATGTTTATGAAGACTGAGGAGGTAACTATAAATACTATATTGAAGTTTGAGGTTAGGGTTTCTCTGGGTAATAGATGAAGTTTGATGAAATACTTGAATTTGTGCAGTAATCCCAATTTTATGTCCTTGATTTCGATACCTTAAACAGAAATCAAAATCTTCATAATAGAGAAAATAGTTAGGATCAAATTGAGGACACTCGTTAAAGTTTTTGAAATTAATTAACAGACTACATCCCGATACCCATTCTGTTAACTGGTAAGGTTGATTTTGCAAAGATTCTGATAGTTGATTACAGACTTTAATTATACCAGTTTTTCGGTTAAATTGACCTTCTGTAAATTCTAATTCTCCCTTATGATTGTAAATAACTGTTCCTAAAATAGACAATTCTGGGTAAGATTTAAAGAAATCAATTGCTGGAGATAGGGTATTTTTAGATAAATAAGCATCAGGATTAATTAACCAAACAAGGGCTTGAGAATCCTGTTGATAAACCCAATTTAACCCAATATTACAAGCTCGACCAAACCCAATATTTTTGGGTGCGTTAAATACTATAATATACGGAGATTTTAACCGATGAATAAAAAGATCGTCAGGAGAGTTATTAATGATAATTACCTGATAATTTATCCCCTGTGGAGACGCGCCGTGGCACGTCTCTACAATCGAATTGATTAACCGTTGAATCAATTCGGTGGAGTAATAATTAACCGTTATCCAGTAAATCACGCTAATTCAACTTGACTATCATCTCCAATCATAAAACGTAGGGCTTTGGGTCGTTGAGGGGCGGTACTTAAACTAGCCCGACGACCAATAACCGTATCTACAATGCGTT
Organism: Planktothrix agardhii NIES-204; assembly: GCA_003609755.1. Lineage (NCBI taxonomy): Bacteria > Bacillati > Cyanobacteriota > Cyanophyceae > Oscillatoriales > Microcoleaceae > Planktothrix > Planktothrix agardhii. The sequence continues at coordinate 3,160,169 of AP017991.1, read as the reverse complement.
GGTTAATTCCAATAATTTTAGCTTCACTTAAGATGACACTATGTTCGATTTCAGCATCAATTAAAGTGACTTTATTATCAATACTACTATAGGGGCCAACAAAGCAATTTTCTAAATAGCAATTTTCCCCAATAATTACTGGCCCCCGCACACTACAGTTGACTAATTTCGTGTTTTTACCAATTTTAACCCGTCCTAATATTTGACTCTTTTCATCTATTTCTACTGCTACATCGTAGGTAATACAGGAATCTAAAATAATTTGATTTGCACTGAGTAAATCATCTTTTTTTCCCGTATCTAACCACCACCCTTCTAAGGTACAAGCTTCAACATTTTTACGATCATCAATCAGTTGTTGAATTGCATCGGTAATTTCCAGTTCTCCTCTGGGAGAAGGTTGGATTTTAGCGATCGCCTCATGAATGGTTTTATCAAAAAAATAAACCCCAACTAGAGCTAAATTAGATGGGGGAACTTTAGGCTTTTCAACTAACTTTAATACTCGTCCTTGATCATCAACAACGGCTACCCCAAAAGCACTAGGGTTACTCACTGTTCTGAGTAAAATTAAAGCATCCAGTTGTTGCTGTTTAAACCTCTCAGAAAACTGACTTAGTTGACTTTCAATTAAGTTATCTCCCAAGTACATAATAAAGGGAGAATCTCCTAAAAATGGTTGACCCACTTTCACTGCATGGGCGAGTCCGGCGGGTTGTTCTTGTAAAATATAGGTAATTTTTGCGCCAAAGCGATCGCCATTTCCGGTTAAATTTTTAACTTCTTCTCCGGTTTCTGGACTAATAATAATCCCAATTTCTGTAATTCCAGCCGCCACAATTCCTTCAATTCCATACCATAAAATCGGTTTATTAGCGACGGGAACGAGTTGTTTTGCACCCGTATAGGTTAAAGGGCGTAACCTTGTTCCTTTTCCACCGGAAAGAATCAGTGCTTTCATAATTAATAGTTAAGGGTTAGTAGTTGATAGGCAAGAGTAAGATAGACGCGCCGTGGCACGTCTCTACGGTTTTAATTCCTGTAACATTTTCCGCAGTCCTTGTCGCCATTGGGGAGTATGATTTCCCAAAAGATTTGCTAATTTTTTCCCACTTAAAACCGAATAGGCGGGACGACTAGCAGGCGTTGGATATTCGGCGGTGGTAATAGGAATAACGCGCTCAATTTTTAGGGAAAAACCTAATAGTTTGGCTTCTTCAAAAATTGCGATCGCAAAATCATACCAACTGGTAACACCGCTATTTGTACAGTGATAAATTCCGTAGTTTTGATCATTCAAAAGGGGCATTAATTGCACAATAGATTGTGCTAAATCTCCCGTCCAAGTAGGACTTCCTACTTGATCACTGACCACCCGAATTTCTTCCCGGTCTTTGCCCAACCGTAGCATAGTTTTAACAAAATTTCCGGTTCCACCCACACCATAAACCCAAGCGGTTCTGAGAATTGCAAATTTAGCTTGGGTGTCTTGAATTGCAATTTCTCCGGCTAATTTTGATTCTCCATAAACACCTAAAGGGTGAGTCGGATCGGTTTCAAGATAAGGATGGCTTTGGGTTCCATCAAACACATAATCCGTAGAAATATGAATCAATGTTGCATCTAATTTTTGACAGGTTTTAGCTAAAATACCGGGTGCAATTCCGTTAATTGTTAGGGCTAACTCCGGTTCACTTTCTGCCTTATCCACTGCGGTATAAGCGGCAGCATTAATCACCCATTCCGGTTTAATTTCCTCAATTAAGCTTTCAATTTCTTGGGTTTGGGATAAATCCAGGGTGTCTCGTCCGACACTCACTAACGACCCCATAGAAGTGAGGAAAGGCTGCAATTCTTGACCGAGTTGGCCATCTTTTCCGATCAATAAAATGGGTTTCATGAGAAAAATTCCGCCGTTTTCAAAGGTTGACCTGCTTGATCTTTTGCTGACAAAATGGGTGTAATTCCCTCTAATGGCCAATCAATGCCAACTTCAGGATCATTCCAAAGCAAAGATCGCTCATAGGTGGGTGCATAATAGTCGGTGGTTTTATATAACACTTCAGCAATTTCTGAAGTTACTAAAAACCCATGGGCAAATCCCGGGGGAACCCAAAATTGTCGCTTATTTTCTGCACTGAGAATGCAACCAACCCACTCTCCAAAAGTTGGAGAACTTTTTCTCATATCTACGGCAACATCAAAGATTTCGCCCGCAATAACGCGCAATAATTTGCCCTGGGTGTGTTGTATTTGATAATGTAAACCTCTCAAAACTCCTTGTACGGAACGGGAATGGTTATCTTGTACAAACTCTGAGGTAATTCCTGTTTTTTCGGTGAAATTTTTCTGATTAAAGCTTTCAAAGAAAAAGCCTCTCTCATCTCCAAATACTTTGGGTTCGATGATGAAAACATCTGGGATTTTTGTAGGAGTAATAGTCATTTTTAGGTGGAATTGTGATCAGCGACTAAATATTGTACCAAATTGTTGCTACTTGATCAAAACTGAATTGAAGGTTAGTTTTTTTCAAGAATAATATTGACTTCTCCCTTTAACGGGATAAATTCATTCCCATCAGGATTATAGACCCAAGCTTTAACCCTTGTGTTTCCCAAATCATTATACAATTGTACAGTAGGAATTGTAACTTCCCATCGCGCATAATTATAGAGGGGAGAACTCAATACTTGAGCAATATCTGGACTATTTAAACCAATATTAGCATTGGCAAAAAAGGTTTGTTGATTTCCCCTGCTGAGAAAGACGAGTTGGGGCTGATTTTGTTGCTGGGGAAAAATTGCCCATCCTTTTAATGTCAGGTCATCTTTTGGCTTTAACTTTAATGGTTGATCACCAAAAAGAGGAAAATCAATATAACCATAAAGTTGTTCTGATTCGGTTTTGAATGTGATATTATTTGCCCAATTTCTAAGATTAACGCCCTGAAGTTGTTTAACCCCATCTTGAATCCACCAAGTTGTTTTACTTAATCTTAATAAGCAACGTTCAGGATGGGTTTTAAAGAATTGAGAGTCTTCTAAATAGTTAATTAGTTCTAAGCAGGTTTCCCCCCGTTGTTTATTGATGACATCCGTTTGAGCTTGAGCGATCGCTATTTCTGATTTTACCGCTATTAAACAGACTAAAATTCCCCCAATAAAACTATAAATCAGTTTAGGGTAATAATTTTTTAAATAGAAATTACCTTCTGAAATAATTATAAACCAAAGTTGAATAACGGCAATAATTAATAGTAAAGAATGAGTTGTATATCGAGAGGTATAAATAGCATAATTCGCTCCATAATCATAACGACCTAATGTAATTACAATCGAGCATAGGATAGAAAATATTCCAATCGAAAACCAAGGAGAACATAATTTTATTAAATATTTTTTGTTTTTCAGATTAATCAGACAGTAACTTCCTAAAACAATAAAATTTAAGATAATAATTATTCCGATCCAAATACTAAAATTTTGAGAATTTGTCACGGGCGCAGCAATTACATTAAAAAAGAATTGAATAAAAGTAAATAACTTTTCAAGGAGAGAGAGATTAATTATTTTCGGTTCTTGAGTGTATCCAATTGAATAAATTAAACTTGAACTTAAAAATAAAGTCATCCAAAAAATTAGGTATTTTCTTCTTTGATAACCTGATTCTGAAATCATGATAATTCCAGGTATTAAAGCCAACCAACTCATTAAACCTTGAGCAGATGAAAAACTCGCAATCAAACAAAGAATCGCAGCAAATAATAACTTTCTTTTAGGTTTAATTTTATTATTATTTAAAATAAAACAACTGAAAATTACGCAAAAATTTATGAAAAATATAGCAATTTGAAATCCCCAAAGCCAGTTTTCTGATTGAGCTAAGGAGAAAAATATTAAAGCTGTTAATAAATTAGTAAAATGAAAGAAATAATTTTGATTTTTTGAGGTATTAGCAGAAATTTTATATAACAATATAAAGGTTAATATTGCCAATCCTAAACTCAAAAAAAGCTCTAATTTAATATTCCAACTTGAAATAAATCCTAAAGCAATAAAAATTAATCGCGGAAATAGAATACGATGATTATTATGCAGTTCAAATAAGTCTTTAAATTGTAATGTTCCCGTGGCTATTTTTTCAAATAAAGCAGGTAAAACCCACTGATCATAAAAGGGAACATTCACCCCAAAATAAATAATAAATCCCGTTACTCCCAAAATAGGGATTAAATACATCAGCCATAAAATAACAGCAGGAAAAGTGACAAAAGAGGGGGATTTTTGAGCCATTAACTATCAATTCAATAACTATTAGAGACGCGCCCGAGCGCAGCGATGCCGTAGGCTATTGGCACGTCTCTACTGATTAAAACTACTTCAAGTTTGTAATACTGTTGATCCGACCGGTAAAGCGGTTTAAGAAGATATCTAACACCGAGCGTTTACCAACATTAATCTTAGTATTTACCGACATCCCTGATTGTAAACCAATCTTAATATTTTTATCCTCGTCTAAGACAAAGCTTTGTTTATCCAATTTCACTTTTCCTTTAAACGAAAAATACTGACGGCCTTTTTCGGGATCAGGTTTAATCGCGTCTTGACTCAGCCATTTTAACTGTCCAGAAACCATCCCAAATTGATCATTGGGAAAAGCATCAATTGTGACTTCCACCGGAATACAATCTGGATCAGTAATTCCAATTTCTGCTCGAGCTTCTGGAGAATCTGGACAAATACAATCCTTTTCTGCTTTACATTCAATCACTTCTCCAGCCACGGTTTTTCCATCATAGGGCTGTAGGAATTTACGTTTGACCCGTAGGGCATTTAAAACTAAAGCCAGATCCGTATTTTTAATAAAAATTGTGCCTTCTAATCCTTTATCATCGGCTAAAATTTGCATCAATTTTTCGGTTTGTTGCGCTTCATAATAAGCCTCATTACAGCGCTTCATTTTCGGATCGCCCGATTTTAACACTTGCTGATTCACATAATTGCAAATGTCATCCTTATTCATATCAACTTCCGAATTCTGTTTCTTTGAGGGTTTTAAATCATAAATTACCCCCGCCACTGGTGAACGTAAAACTTGAGTATCCCGTTGTTCTTCAACTTTTTCCAGTTGAGCATTAACATCGCCTAATCGTTTTTCGTTTTCCAGTTTATATCGACTGAGTTGAGAGTCAATACTAGCAATCTGTTTTTTGTTTTCTTCAATGCGAAGATACAGGTCTTTTGCCCAAGCATCTTTTGTATTTTGCAATTCTTGTTGAGTTCTCTCAATAGAGGCTAGAACTTTTTGTTTTTCATCTTCTAGGCGTTTAATTTCAGATTGCTGTTTTTCAACATCACCTTTACGGGCATTAATTTCACTTTGACGGGTGGTGATTTGATCCTGTTGTCGTAAAAATTCATTTTGGCTTCTCAAAACCTCCTGTTCCTGACGTTTTTTATTGAGGTCAGACATGGCGCCTTCATCAACTAAAGGGGCAATTTGACCCAAAATAGATTGGTTTAGATCTAAACCTTCTTGAGACTTATTAAGTTGATCCCTGGCTGAATTTAATTGTTCTTCGGAATAGCGAATTTGATTGGTTGCGTATTGCACCTGTTCTCTCGTTGCCCGAATCAAATTTGCTGTCTGTTCCAGTTGTTTGTTAAATTCAATAATTCGCCCTTCCACCGCAGACACACGCGATTGATATTCGGCTCGGTAATTAGTGACTAAACCTGACTGAGCAGAACTATAATTAATCGCTCGACCTTGATTATTATAAAGTTCATTAATCAAAGAACTTAAAACGTTATTTTCTTGGATTCGGGTATCTCGATCTTTAACCATTGTTTCCCATTCAGGCGGTAAAGTTCCTCGACCATTCCCCTGAATAATATTCTTATAGAATTCGTTTTCTTGATTAAGAGTCCCTTGCAAATTAGCTAAAGATTTAATATCCGCGCTGGGGTTTGTCTGACTAAAGGTTAAAAGCGGCTGGTTTTTCTGAACCCGATCGCCATTTTCAACGTGCAATCTAACCACGGCTCCGGTTATTGGGGCTTGAATTTCCCTAGCACCTTCTTTATATTCGAGTTCACCCGCGGCGGGAACTGTTTGTTCAACCTGAGAAAAATAAGCCCAAACAACGCCTGATGTGGTGATTAACATAATCAGCCAGAGAAACAGATGAGACCACATCGCTGGTTTCTCAAGAATAACCGGTTGATCAATAAGTGATACAGATTTCATAAATATTAATTGGTAAACAGCAAAATCAGTCATCAGTCATCAGTCATCAGTGCAAGAAATAAAATCAAGATTTTTACTAATGGAGAGCAATTGTAACTGCCTCTCAACTCTTAAACTGATAACTCTTAAACTGATAACTCTTAAACTGATAACTCTTAAACTGATAACTCTTAAACTGATAACTGATAACTGGTAACTGATAACTGTATTAGGGCGCTTCCTGTTGTTGATACAGGCAGTAATAACGTCCTTTCAGGGCAACTAACTCATCATGATTTCCCTGCTCAACCACAGATCCTTGATCCATCATAATAATTACATCCGCGTTTTTGACGGCACTCAGACGGTGAGTAATAAAAAAGACCGTGCGATCGTGAAAGACATCCATCAAGTGATTGATCACAGCCCGTTCCGATTGATAGTCTAGGGCACTGGTGGCTTCATCCAAAATTAACAGTTTAGGATTTTGTAATACCGTGCGGGCGATGGCCACCCGTTGTCGTTGTCCCCCGGATAAAGCCGATCCCCTTTCTCCGACCTGGGTATTGTAACCATTGGGAAGACCCATAATAAAATCGTGGGCCGCAGCAATTTTAGCCGCCCGAATAATTTCGTCGCTACTGGCTTCGGGGTTACTCAAGCCGATGTTATCCTGAACGGTTCCGTTAAATAGGAGGGTATCCTGCAATACCACCCCCAATTGACGGCGGACAGAATAGAGTTCCACTTTATTAATATCGTAGCCATCAATTAAAATTCGTCCCGATAGGGGAGCATATAGACGCTGCAATAACTTCATCAGGGTACTTTTACCCGATCCACTCAACCCCACAATCGCCACAAACGACCCGGAGGGAAAATCTAAATTGATGTTAGCCAGTTGCAGGGGCCCCGTGGGATTGAATCGGAAGGACACCTCCTCAAAGGTAACTGACCCTTCAATTTCAGGTAAGGGAATATTATTGCGATCGGCTTCATCGGCTTCAGGAAGGGTATCAATAATATCCCGCAACCGTTCCACCGAAATCGACACCTCTTGGATCTGTTGATAAACACTAATAAACCGTAATAACGAGCCCGTGACGTTTCCAGAGATAATCCGAAAGGCAATTAATCCCCCGATGGTCAACTGCTGTTCAATGACTAGATAGGCACCAACCCATAACAGGGCAATCCCCCCAATTTTATTCAGGAAGTCGCTCATGGTTCCCGCGGCCGTTTGGGTAAGAGTGGTTTGTAAACTCGCACTCATGAAACGGGCATACATTCCTTGCCACCGCCAACGGGCTGTTAATTCAATAGTTTGGGATTTAATGGTTTGAATTCCACTAATCACCTCCACAATATAGGCCATGGATGTCCCCCCCAAACCTGCCCGTTTGCGGATTAACCGCATAATCACCGGGGAGAAGACAAAAATAATTCCAGCAAATAGGGGTAAGGGAGCTAAAGCCACCAGGGTCAGAGTTGGACTTAGGGCAACCATCACGGCGATGTAGACCACCGAGAACACCGCATCCAAAACCACCGTTAAGGCTGTCCCCGTTAGGAAGTTACGGATATTTCCTAACTCGTTAAAACGACTCATCAAGTCCCCGACCTGGCGGCTATCAAAGTAACCCAAGGGTAGCCGCAACATATGGTCAATAATTTCTGCTGTGAGTTTGATATCAACGCGGTTGGAGCTATCCACAAACAGATAGGTTCGTAACGCCGTTAATAAACCTTCAAACAGAGCAAACCCTAACAGTAGAATCCCCAGGACGTTCAGAGCATCCAAGTTCTGTTGTGCGATCACCGCGTCGATGATCACCATACTGACTAAGGGGTTAACTAAACCGAACACTTGGATGAAAAACGAAGACAGCAACACCTCCACAAATGTTGCTCGATGCTCCATCAAGGCCGGGAGAAACCACCAGAAGCTAAATTGTTCTTTTTGATCAACTCGGGGCGCTTGTAACAGGAGTACCTGTCCTTCCTCACCCCAAATTTCCGCAAACTGCCCTGGACGCATCCGGGCTAAACCCTTTTCCGGGGATGCCAGGATGATTTCCCGTTCGGTAATGCTATAGAGAATGGCAAAGCTATCTTTCCAGACCACCATGGCCGGGGCTTTGAGGCGACCAATGGCTTTGGATGGCACCTGGACTAACTGAGCATTGATTCCCAACATTTGGGTCACGGCCCCGCAAGCCTGCAAACTAATATTACCAACCGTTGCTAACTGATTATCTAAAACACGACGAACAACATCTTTTTTAAAGCTAATCCCGAAGAACTTAGCAATCATATTAAAGCAAGCTAGAGGCGCGTCAATCTTGCCTCTACCCCGAACTACGGGAAACTTCAGAGCCGATTTCGGGACATTAGTTTCTGGAGTGGGGGGGACTTCAGGAGCCGAAGTCACCGCCGATAGATCGATGGTGCGATTACCGTTGCCATTATTCGAGTCTTGAACACTCACCTCTCCATCGGCGGTTTCTACCGAGGTTTCCACTTCATAAACAGGCTCTCGCAACCCCACTAACCGAACGCCCTGGGGCCCTTCAATCTTATAAGATGAATTACTTTCTTCTAATAAAAACCGGCTACCTGGGGCAAAACCCCCCAAAGTCCCACTACTGACTAACCAAATCCGATTAGGATCAAGTAAGCTAGTCAATTCCTTGGTTTTCTTGTTACCCGCCGCCAAGTTCAGTACAACGGCATCCTGCCCTAGATCAACTGCTAAATTCTTGATATTGTTAACCGGAACGGCCTGGGCCTGTAGATGTTGGCTTAACAGGTCAAAAACTTCGCTCAACCCGGCTTGATCTCGGAAGGCTTCTCCAAAAGCCTGTTCTTTTACGACCCATTGCAAAAAATCCGCGGCCGCCAACGTAATACAAATCGTGTCGGTTGAAGCGATCGCGGTTTCACAGGGAACTCCTCGAATTAACCCCGCCCAACCGATGATTTCTCTGGCTCCGAGCAAGCCCAAACTAACATGGCGTTGCGCTCTGGGATCAAACCCCAGCAATCGAGCCTGTCCTTGATAAATAATCGTGATTTGAGTCGGCAATTTATCCCGCTCAAAGATCGGTTGTCCGGTACGATAGCCCAGGAGTTGGCATTTGGGCAACAGGTTCTGAAGTGCCTTCTCCGAGAGTCGATCAAAGGGAGTCGTTTCAGCTAAGAAGGTCTGAATTTGGGATTGAGAAACGGCGGATGTTGTCATGACACAGAAGACACTGAAGTGCGAACAGGTTGTAGGGAGCCAACTTGAGCCATTTGCTCTCGTAGCCAAGTTTCAAACATTTCTTCGATCATACGGCGACGCATCGATTCATCTAACTGGGCGGGAAGGAATTTTTCTAACCGAATAATCACGAACCATTCCGCTAAGGGGCGCGGTGCCCACAATTGACCGGGTTGACTCACCGATAACAGTTTACTAATCGCCGGGTGAGGTTGGGATACGGGAACCGGCCCCAAGACCCCCCCAGATCGAGATTCTGGCCCTTCGGAATGATCATGGGCTACCTCAGCAAAGGAATTTTCTCCCTCCAAAATTCTGAAATAGAGTTCTTGAGCCAAGCCAGGATTTTTCGTCCGAATTAAAGAATATACAACTTGATCTAAACCACCTTTGCGAGTCAAAAAATAATTCTCGACTCGACCACCCCAAGTTTCTTGTTTAAATTTTTCAACTTTTACCGGGCGTTCTGCCATTTCCACAAGTTGTTCTGGGGTCATATCATAGGCCGCTAACCAAGCCGATTTTGCTTCCGGGGACGTGAGTTGGTGTTGACTTTCAAATCGTTCGATGGCCGCCGCCTGTTCTGCTTCTGTACAAGTGATCTTAGCGATCGCTTGCTCCAAAATCACTTCTCGCAGAAATAATGGCATTAACTGATAACGCTTGAGCAGAGATGGCAAGTCCTCTGCTGTGATAATAGTGTCTCCGACTTTGAACAATCCTGTCATTGAACTCTCCAACCCACTTTCACTACCCCTTTCAAATTTACCCTTGCTAGTCCTAAATTGACTACTGTATCCAATCTACATTGTCCAAATAATAGCAGACCGTCTACTCCTTACCTTAAATTGATGATCTTTAAATTACCTCAACTTTCGGTAAACTGCTCAAAAAAATTGCTTTTGCCTAATATGACGCGGATCAATGGTTTCAAGTTCCGGTGTTCGGCTGATCGAACCCTAGTATTGTTATCGTTGATTCAGACTGGCTATCGGTTCAGAACATTATCCTTTGAGTTCAATGCTAAAAAATCAATCATTTTTTTCCTGTAATCATAAATCCTCTGGAGATTAATTTCGGCGAAACCCTCAAAATTCAACTGAGAATATTTAAGATAACACTGGGCGACATAGATCCACAAATCACAAAAAGATGAATCCGTATTTAAGTTTTGAATAATATAAGCCAATAAATTCTCCTGAAAATTAATATATTTTAATCTGTCTTCTGAACACCGAAAACATTGAACTGGAGCAAACAGCCAACTAATAAATTCAGGGAAAAAATATTTAGGAATGATCGCATTTTCGTATATAAAATCAATATCATAAGCTCTTTGATATAACATCAATCCCATCAACCCAGGAATTAAATCACAGGAATACAGACCTTGAGAAAGTTTTTTTCTGATTGATTCAACCCATGATTGTTCAGTCTCACCGACTCCTTGATCAATAATATTACTATTCAATAAATGTTGATAAATTGGACGAATTTCGCTAGAATATCGAGTTTCTAAATCCCCAGGAGTTAAACTTAACCAATATTTAACTAGGGTTTGACGAACTAATTTCAGACACTCTATGACTCTCTCCGTAGGGTTTTCTTGGTATTGATTCAGTAAATTAGTGATTAAATTGAGATAAAATTGCGAGTTAAATAAAGTTTTTTGTAAAACCATCTGTTTAAAAGATTGATTCAAAAAACTATAGCGAGAATCTAGCAAGAGTTTTAAATAAAGTCTTTCATAATCTTTATAATTTTCTTTTTGAACAATATTAACTTGAGTTTGTTGTTTTTTATGAATTAGGAGAGCAGATAATATTTTATCTACAAAAGCAATTTTATAACGTCCCATAATCCTAAACCACATATCAACATCCAAAAGTTGCTGAAGTGTAGAATCAAATTCTCCTAATTCTTCAAAAACTTGTTTAGAAATTAATACCGTTGTCGGTTCTCCAATTTTATTTAATCCTCCGATTAGACAATTAGGATTGGACAATAGATCTTGACCTGATTGTATTGGTTTTAAATCAGACCATTTTTGATGTAAATTAATCGCCCCATTATAAGCAGATTTACAGGTTAAATCAGATTTTGAATCAGGGTCAATCAAAACTTGACGGGGTGAGAAAACCAATCCTATTTCTGGATCTTGTTCTGCTAAATTGACCATTTCTTCAATACAATTAGGTTCTAACCAATCATCTTGAAAAATAAATTTGATATACTTACCTTGAGCTTGTTGAATACAAAAATTTAGATTTTTGACTAATCCATAGTTAGAATGAGTTATAATCCGATAAGGAATAGAACAATTATCTTTAAAAGATTCGGCAATTTTTACAGTTTCATCTGTTGACCCATCATCAGAAATAATAATTTCTAGGTTAGAATAGGTTTGATCTAAAGCACTTTGAATCGCTTTAGATAAAAATTGTTCTCCATTATAAGTCGGAATTAATATACTAACTAGCGGTTGAGATTCAGTTTCACTATGTATATCTAGTTTTTGTTGTAAAATTAGATTCTGATTTTGTACTGCTTCTAGTTGCTTTTTGGTTTGATCAATATCTTGCTGTAATTTCCTATAACTGATAATTTTAAAAATATCATGAGTTCCAGTAAGATGAATTAGATCAGTATATTTAAAGGAATACTGTTTTTCAATATATTCAGCCGATTCAGGATTATTCATCAACCGATATAAGGTAAAAATCCCAAAATATTGATGACTGGGACGGTGAATTTTTAAAGCCAATTTTGCAATTAAAAAATTAAGATCATCAAGGGTAATCGGGGTATTAATCCGTTGCTGTTGAGGAAAAATATTATAAAAATTTTGGCTAACCTCTGGACAGAGATAATGCTCAAGCACTTGAGGGATTCCCCAAGTATGTCGAATCATATTTTCAGCCGTTACACCACTAATATTGCGATCATGAAATCGAAATAAAAGCAAAGGTTCGGGTAGAATATAAATTTCTGATTTCAGACATAAACGTATCCAAAAATCTAAATCATGAATTTGATGTAATCGCGGATCATATAGTCCTACCTGATCATAGCATTTTTTCTTAATTAAAACGCTGGTATTACACAAGGAATTATCAGAGTAAAAAAAAGAATTTAACCACTGAAAACGATTTTTATTTTCTTGAGCAAATAACTGTTGAAAGGAGGATTCTTTACCCTGGTGAAAATCACCATTTTTATCAATAATAATAGCATGGGTAAAAACCGCATCAAATCCGGGGTTTTTATCTAAAAAACTAACTTGCTTTTCAAGTTTATCTGGTAAAAAAATATTGTCAGAATCTAAAATAGCAATTAGTTCTCCCCTCGCCTGACGAATACAATGGTTAGCTGCTGTACTCACTCCTTGATTCTGATCAAAAGAAAAATAGCGAATTCTAGGATCTTTTTTTTCTCGAATAATTTGCAATGTTTGATCCGTAGAACCATCATTAGTGATCACAATTTCAAAATCTTGATAGGTTTGGTTTAAAACACTATCAATTGCTTCAGAAATGTAGGAATCTTGGTTATAAGTTGGAATAATAACGGTGACTCTAGCCATAAAATTTAGGGTGAAAATATGATCAAAAGTTTTTAATTCTAAAATTAACTTGCCAGTGTGACCTAAAACCTGTTATTTATAACATAGCTCTAGTTTTACTAAAGGTTATGAATAGAGATACTATAGATCAGGTCAATGATCATAATTTGAACCGGAAACCCTCAGAGTTATTGGACTTTTTACCCGCTAATGCTCAAGTCCTGATCGACGTAGGTTGTCGAAATGGAAGTACAGGTTATCATTATAAACGAATTAATCCCCAAAGTTTTTATTGGGGAATTTTAATTGATTCTGAGTTAAGTTCAGAAATAACTCAAGGTCTAGATCAGATTACTCTGAGTTCGATTGATCAATTAGAAACAATCCGGTTAGAACTAGAAGAACAAACCGTAGATTGTTTAATTTATGATGGGATTTTACCCCAAATCAGAAACCCCCTCAAGGTTTTACAATATCACACTCGATGGTTAAAAGATCAAGGTCAGGTTTTAGCTTATATTCCTAATAGTCAGTATTGGCGGAATATTATTGATTTGTTACAGGGAAAATCAGAGATTTCAATTGAAGAAAATATAGATTATAGCGGATTAACTTTAGAAGCTATTCAAAAAATATTCTGGGAAGCTGGATTATATATTTATGAAATTCAAACTCGGGGAAAAAAAGATGATCAGTTTCAAAATTTTCTGCAATTAGTGGAACCGCTTAGGAATACTTTGGGTTTAGATCCCAATCGTTTTGCGACTCAAACCGCGGCTGAATTTTATATTGTGCGGGCGATTAAATCATTACAACCTCCCCGTCGTTTGTTGATTCAAACAGCGATTATGGCTCCTACAGGATGCGATCGCCTGCGGGTATTGGAACCCGATCAATTGAGTGTTACCATACCTGGAACCCGCACCATTTCCGCCTCTAAATCAATTCCCAATGGTTCAATTTTACCCGAAGAAGAAAAAGTTTTTATTTGGCAACGGACGATTTTATCCTATGATCATCACTTAGAAATATTAAGAAATTTGTTACAACAGGATTATTTAATTATTGCTGAAATTGACGATAATCCGTTACGAAGGAAGGAGTATGCAGATAATCGTTATCTCAGCTATCGTGGTTGTCATGGTGTACAGACTTCAACCGCGCCTTTAGGGGAATTTTTACAACAATTTAATCCCCATATTGCTATCTTTAAAAATCATTTATTGACTTTACCTCCCCCGCGAAATTATTCTGATTCAAAAGTTACTTTATTTTTTGGAGCATTAAATCGAGAACAGGATTGGCAACCTATTATGGAAACCTTAAACCGGGTTTTAATTCGTCATCAAAATTTAGTTAAGGTTAAGGTAATTCATGATCGACGTTTTTTTGATCATTTGGCAATATCTGATAAAGAATTTGAACCCTTTTGCAGTTATAATAAATATCATCAGATTCTGCAAACCTGTGATATTGGTTTGTTACCCTTAACCCCCACACCTGTTAATCTGATGAAATCGGATTTAAAGTTTTTAGAATGTGCGGGTCATGGGGTTGCGGTTTTAGCTAGTCCAACGGTCTATGAACAATCGGTGATTCATGAAAAAACAGGTTTAATTTATCGCAGTATTCAACAGTTTGAAATGTATTTGAATGAATTAATTATTAATACCTCCCTTCGGCAAAAAATCGCCAATAATGCCTATCTTTGGGTACGAGATCATCGTTTACTATGTCAACATTATCAACAGCGACGAGAATGGTATTTAAAAATGCGAGATAATTTACCCAGTTTAAATCAAGAATTGCGTCAACGAGTTCCAGAATTATGAGCAAGGATTGCACAAATTAGATGGCGGCTGCCTTTAATTTCTTCTAATTTGTGCTATGGGATATTAAACAATTAATGTTAAAAGGTTCAGTTATAAATTATGCAGATTTTATTTACAATTCCTCACTTTTTTAACCCGGATGGAGATGGAAAACACGCATCTTTAAGTAAAGATCCACGCCCTCGAATTACGGGGTTAGTATTTGCTTTAACTGCTTTGCGGGAACTTTATAGTCAGTCTCAGTGCATGATTGATATTGCTCAATGTCAGACTATTCCTGTGAATCAGGAACAAAATTATCAAGTTGATATTGTTATTTGTACAACTCAAGATTATCATTTACTGGCCCAAATTCCCTTACCTTCCTGGTTTTGTAAACATTATCCTACCCAGGTAGAACCGATGTTACTGGGATTTCAATGTCATCAAGTTTTGCGTGAATATTTGGGTCAATATGATTATTATTGTTATTTAGAAGATGATTTAATTTTGCGTGATCCCTGGTTATTTACTAAGTTAAATTGGTTTAATCGTCATGCTGGAAATAGTTGTCTATTACAGCCCAACCGTTATGAAGTTTCTCCCCATAGCCAAGCAATTAAAGCCTATATTGATGGAGACATTTTACCCCATGTCACGGCTAATTATCAAAATATTCAAGATCAGCCACAATTTATTGGGAAAGTGATGGAACAGGCGGTTTCATTTAAACGCCCCTTGAATCCCCATTCCGGTTGTTTCTTTTTGAATGCTGAACAGATGGAATATTGGGCTAAACAACCCTATTTTTTAGATCGAGATTGTGGTTTTATTGGGCCATTAGAAAGTGCCGCAACTTTAGGAATTATGAAAACATTTAAAGTTTATAAACCTACGGCTTCCCATGCTAATTTCTTGGAAATTCAGCATTTTGGTTCTGGTTTTATTAATTTAATTGGGCGACAAGTTAAGTATGGCGGGGAATAGGTAATAGGTAATAGGTAATAGGTAATAGGGAAAAAAAAACCGAGAAACAATTTCTCGGTCTTTTTTATATTTGAATCTATTGAAATCCCGAAAGTTGAGTAGAGACGTTGCACGCAACGTCTCTACTGGTGTTAACCCAAACTAGAGAACGATCACAATATCAGTTCGGGTTATGGTCGGAATTGTGTTGTTCGGTTGTGCCATGAATGCAACGATATCGGCTGGGTTAGAGCCACCACCATCGGAGTCATACCATAGGACTCCACTGGCTTTCTCGTACACTAACACAGGGCCAACACTGGTTGGGGCTTGAGTATTTGCACCACCGCCATCGTAACTGCCTTTATCGAGAACAATAAATTGCTCAAAGGAAATTTCAGTGGTCGGGACACCTGGGCGCAATTCAAAGGCAAAGCCTCCAGGCCCACGGGAGAAGAATAGTTTATCTTCACCAGATTTAAAGTCAGTAATGATGTCAGCAATAGTACCGCTAAGATCGGATTTGAACTGATACAGGAAGGCATCAGAACCTTCACCGCCGACTAATGTATCTCGTTGAGTATCACCTTGCAGGGTATCGTTACCCGCTTCACCGAACAGGACATCACTGCCCGAACCGCCAAACAGGTAGTCATTACCACCACCAGCAATTAGGGTGTCATCTCCGAAACCAACATCCAATTGCGCAGATGCGGCAACGCTGCCCCCTTGCAGGAAGTCAGCCCCACTACCAGTAACGATGCTGTCGTTGCCATCACTACCGGAAATGGTGTTGTTGCCGAGGGTGTCAAACAAGACAAAGCTGACTCCGGTGCCTCCCTTGGCTAAACCACCCACAAAGGAAATTTTGTCGTTCCCTTCGACGGAACCTTCACCTAAGAGGCTATCGTTGGTTGTGGTAAAGATAATAGTGTCATCACCGAGACCACCATTATAAATATTAGCCACTGACCCTAAGGCACCGTAGATATAGTCGCTACCCGAACCACCGGATAAGGTAACAGCAGGTACTTTAGTAGCTCCTGGGATATCTAATGTCCAATTTCCGCCATAGAGGGTATCGTTACCATCGCCACCGTCTAATAGGGAGAATTTTCCACTCAGGCTGTCATTTCCGGCATCACCATAGAGGAAATCTGTACTAAAGCCGGCTAGTAAGGTATCATTGCCACCACCACCGTACAGGGTGCTTTCACCGGCAAAGCCCGGTTGACTGGTGCTACCCTGAATGGTCAAAATATTAGGATTGGCTGTGATAATCAAGTCATTGCCTTCACCCCCATACAGGACGTCTTGAAGCGCAAAGCTTCGGATTGTATCGTTACCATCTCCACCCTCAAAGTAGTTCTGGCCTTCTCCAAAGCGACCTACACCACCGTAGAGAGAATCGTCACCAGCCCCACCCAGTAGGGTCGTTTGGCTTACACCAACAATGGCCAAATTCGTTGAGAATTGTTGGGTTGAGAGAGGGTTTTGGATTCTTACGGTGTCATTCCCACTGCCACCATCAAGTAAGTTAAGACTGCCTACACCAACGATGGAGTCGTTATCGTCACCACCGAGGAGGCTATCTCCAGTGTTAATCCCAACAATACTATCTGCGCCAATATCTCCAGAAACATAGTTGTTTCCTTGGTTCAGGCCACCGATAGCCCCACTCACCGCAACCCCTGTGAGGTTACTTTGACCATTGGTACCCACAAATCCTAGGAGGTCTGCTCCTGAACCCCCATACAGGAAATCTCCACCTTGAATACCGCCCAGTAGGGTATCTTCATCTTTATTACCAAAGAGGTAGTTACTGGCAGCCTGACCTATGAGAAAATCTCGGTCTACCCCCCCATAAAGGCTGGCGGTTAAATCTGCCGATAGGGTGTCCCGGCCTGGGCCACCGAGCAGAAGGGTACGAAGTTGTTGAGACCGGATGGAATCATTCCCCTCATTCCCGAAAATTGTGTCGCCAGGGCCTCTGGATGTGAGGATATCATTATCTGTACCGCCTTGTACCTGACTTCCACCGAGGGTAGAAGAAAGGATTGTGTCATTTCCTGCTTCACCCAGAATAGTATCGGGTCTGGGGGCAAAGCCCACATCCTGATCGTAAAATTGTGGCCCCGCGCCTAAAGCTGTTACCATTTGATTTCACTCCTCTGCAATAATGTCATTAGCTCTGTTGGGATGACAGACACTGCCTAAAACACCATAACTTGTTCGGCAGTAGTTTAACCTGTTTGTCTCCAGCAAGTCTAGTCCTTTGTGATCCTTCTTGTCTAGTTGATAGATATGGCAGTTTCGATGGCTGGATTTTATTATCAATTATGTATTGAAAATTTTCATCCTCAACTGGTCTTGAAGCCATCACTCTTAACTCATAAAAGGCACTTTATCTTAACTTGCTTACCTCCGTCAGACGGGTTTATAGACAACAATGTTCCTCATTGACCATTTATTATCTTCTAATCAAAATATCTTCCCGGTGGACGAACGGAACTCAGATCAAGTTCCCACTCTACCCCAAAACCATTGCCGACTCAACCCGGCCAACGGTGGCCGGGAGGGAACGATTGGCGACTTGGGTAATCAGTTGCAGATGTTTTGATAGAAGTTTGCTCAGATCATAACGTTCTAAAGCCGTTTCACGAGCTTTAACTCGCAACTGAGCCATCCGATCAGGATGATCCAAGACTTGATCAACTCGATCCGCAATCTGTTTGGGAGAGAAAAAGTCCACCAGTAAGCCGTTTACCCCATCTTGAATCACTTCCCGCACGGGAGCGGTATCTGAACCCAGGACTAAACAACCGGTTGACATGGATTCAATCATTGACCAGGATAGAACAAAAGGCCGCGTTAAATAAATATGAACATCTGAAGCCTGGATCACTTGCAGATATTGGCCATAAGCTAGAGGCCCAACGAAATGAATTCGGGAAAGATCCAAGGGGATTTTCTTGAGCATATAGTCTTTATAGCTCATGCCGTTGGGTAAAGGTTTACCATAACAAACTCGTTCCGATCCCACAACTACAACATGGCATTTGGGTCTACGTTCCTGAATATAGGCCACGGCTTCGATAAATTCGGGAAATCCCCGATAGGGTTCCATTCCCCGTCCCACATAGGTTACCAGTTCTTCTACACCGGATAAATCCAAATTTGGTAAAACTAATTTAGCACCGGGATTCGGTTTAAAATAGCTAGTATCCACTCCATCATGAAGCACAGAAATTTTTTCGCGCAGTTCCGGGGGAAATTGGGATTGTTGCCAATGGGTGGGTGAAAGTCCCCAATCACAGGAATATAAATCAATTAAAATTGGGGTATTTTTAACCCGAATTCGGGCTTTATCATCAATGCTCAGGGGGTCAGACGGATCGAAGTCCGCATCTGAACCTTCTGCATGATAGAACCACTCGAAATAACATAATAATGGGGTATTTGGAAAGGCTTCTTTGACAAATAAAGTTGGCCCCCAACCGGAATGACCGCAAATTATATCGGGGACAAATCCTTTGGCTTTGAGTTGTTCAGCCATTCTAAATACTGCTTGTCCTTGTAATACTGCACTTTCTAAAACCCGGACATATTGATGGGTGTCTGCACTGGGTTCTCGACTAGGATTAAATACAGCTTTTTCAACTCCGGGAATACTCCATTCAGGACGTTCGTTTTTTGTCCCAAATACAATTTGATTATTGGGATCTGCACCTAATGTTGTAATAATATGGCGATATTGGGCGGGAAAGTTAGGGTGTAAAAATAATGCTTTCATGGGAATAGGGAACAGGGAATAGGGAATAGGTAATGGGTAATGGGTAATGGGTAATGGGTAATGGGTAATGGGTAATGGGTAATTGGTAATGGGTAATTGGTAATTTTAACTCTTAAACTGATCACTGATAACTGATCACTGATCACTGATAACTTCGGGTGCTTGACAAACCCAAACGCAATCTCTGGGTACAGACTCATTATCTTTTCGGATAATTTCATAGTTAAGATGGGTTAAAAATTTCTCCATAATGGTATCAGTCATTAAGGAAAAAGCGGTTCCATGTCGGTTTCCCAATAGGTTTTTATCCCAATCCTGTAAGAATTTTTCCCAGCCTAATTCACTTAATAGATTGGTATGGTGAAAAATACAGATGCGATCGCCTTTTAATAAAGCGGGGATTCGAGTTAAATAGTTAAAAATATCTCGTGGTTCTATGTGTACCAGGGTGTCATAACAAAAACAAACATCTAGGGAGTTAGGCGCAATTCCATCTAAGGTTAAACCATCTAATTTAACATATCTAACCCGTTCATCTCCTAAGCGGTTTTGGGTCGCCTTTAAGAGTTCTTTGGAAATATCAGCACAGACCAGACGATCGCAATATTTCAGGAGCAAAGCTGCCGTTTTTCCTCCCCCCACACCAATTTCTAAAACCTGATGGTGTTTCTGAATATAAGGGGCAATAAATTGGTTTTCAATTAGGGCTTCATATTCCGCTAAGGAAGTCGCTGCACCCGCAGCAAATCCAATCCATTCATCTCCTCTATAAACTTCTTCAGATCTGACACTTTGCCAATTTTTAGCATAGTCATCCCAGGCGGATTCATAATCAACTTTTTTCATGATTTTAACTGAGTTTAAGATGGGTTGAGAACTTGTATTTTCATATGAATCTAGTAATTTAGGCGTTGAATTAGAGAAACTATTGGGGATTTCCCAACTCCAATCTTGACCTAAAAAATCTGTTAATTTTTGGTTAAACGGCTGAAAATAATCTTGTAACTGCTTACGAATAATTGGGTCAATATTGGGATAACTATTAACATTGTATTTATCATAACTCAATAATTGATAATTTGGTATCCCTAAAAAATCAAAAACTTGATTTACCACTTTTTCGGAATCTGAATATAAATTTTCACTCCTCAGAATCAAAAATTGTTCCCTGGGAAAAAAATTCATCCATCTTTGTAGTTGATCAATATATATTCCCCTGGAAAGGTAGGAATAATGTTGATGGTTAAAACTAAAATAAGTCGGATCTGAACCCATTTTTTCGGCTTCTCCTTGTAGCCGTTGAGTTTCTTGGGCGATCGCATCTTCCAAAGAGAGAGATTCATACCCCAGTTTCACTTCCCAATAATAATGGGAAATCGCCCGATCTACCGGATTTCTCAATAATACAATAAACCGAGTTTTAGGAAAAAATTCATAAATTCGCTGGGGTACTAAGGGATGAAAGAAATAATAGGGAGAACCTTCCCCGCTAATCAATTGCTTTCCATCAGCTTCCGGGGAAAACTGGGATTCATACCATTCTAAACCCTGCTGATAATTTAGCGTAAAAAAATGGATTTCCTTTTGGGTTGCCGCTACAATTTGAGGGTGTTGACATAGATATTGATAGAGGGAATTGGTTCCCCCCTTTTGTACCCCAAGAATGATAAACTGGGGTGCAGTGATCGGTTTTGAATCAATTGTCCTTGCTTGTTGAATCAACGGTGATATGCCTCCAGATTGAGAGTTAAATCATCAACGGGAATAATTCCCATTCGTTCAATTTTCCGCCTGTCCAAATCAAGATAACTTCGCACCGCAGGAACTGAACAAAATTGAATAAATTTTCAACTCAATTTAGGATTATACTCTAAAGGGTTAACTGTTTCGGTTATGAATTGACTGAAAATTAAATGTAAATTAAGAATGAACTGCTGAGGACATTAAATTATGACACTCACGGCTGATGCTGAAACACTTTCTCCAATTTATACGTTTCGTCGTTTTTTTGCCAACCGATATTTACAGGGAAATGGCATTGAAGTTGGAGCATTAAATCATCCTCTGGAGGTTCCTTTATCCGCTCATGTTCAATATGTGGATCGGATGAGTGTTCCTGATTTAAGAAAACATTATCCTGAGTTAGCTGATGTTAATTTAGTTCCTGTCGATATTATTGATAATGGTGAATTCCTAAAAACAGTTGAGAATGAAACCCAGGATTTTGTGATTGCAAATCATTTTATTGAACATTGCCAAAACCCGATCCTGACGATTGAAAATTTATTACGGGTGATTAAGAAAGACGGGATTTTATATTTAGCTGTTCCCGAAAAACGAACTTGTTTTGATTGCGATCGCCCAGTCACTTCTATTGAACATTTATTAAAAGATTACCAACAGGGCGCGGAATGGTCTCGACAAAATCATTATGAAGAATGGATTGAATTAGTAGAAAAAGAAACAGATGAAACCAAAGCAGAATGGATGGTTAAAGAATTGATGAGGCGAGATTTTAGTATCCATTTTCATGTTTGGACAACTGCCGATTTTGTGGATTTTCTGCTCACCTTAAAACACCAACTTGGGTTTCCTTTTACTTTGGAAAAGATTTTTGATAATTGGAATGAACTGATCACTATCATCAGAAAAGTATAGTAGGGAACAGGGAACAGGTAACACCGAAAGAGTTGTAGCTGGAATTTATTCGTAAAAGCTTAACTCTTTCACTGATAACTGATGACTGATGACTGATAACTGATTTAAAAGCGTTTAGGACGCAATACACACAAACAGAAATCCGATTCTAAACCCCCAGGAATTTCCATTAATATTTGTTCAAATTCCAACAAAAGTTTAATTAGTGTTTCGCCTTTGGGATCACCGGGTAAAAACTGATTATGATCTAATAAAGGATACAGAGGATGAAGAATTGCGCCCCCAAACGGATTGAATAGTTCAATATCAAAATAATACTCAATAAAGGGTAAAATCAGTTGAGAACGAACCGCTTCTGATGGGTCAGTGGCAAAGACTTGATGAATACTGGGATTAATAAATTTATTTTCCATAATCCCAGAACGAATTAATTTATGGAAACATTGGTATAGGCGGTTAATTAGTTCCACCTGGCGTTTATTGTAGATGCAATAATTAGCCCCAACATATTCATTAATAATGAAATAGCCCTGGGGATGTAACGCCTTATGAACCATTTCTAAAAAGCGTTCTAGTTCCCGAACGTGATGCAGAGAACCGGAACAAAATGCTACATCATATTTAACCTCTGGATTCAGGTTAAAGGTATTAAAATCTTCCTGATAAAAATTAACCTTAACTCCAGCTTTTTCAGCGTCTTTTCGCGCAATTTCTAAGGAAGATTCCGAAAAGTCAAAGGCATCAATGTGTTGAGCAAATCCCAATTCCGCCATCAAAATTTCATGATTCCCAATCCCACATCCCAAGGAAATCAGATGATTAAAGTTTTGACCCACAAAATAATCTTCAATTAACCACCGTAACCAATATTTTTGGGTTTGACCTCCAGACATTCGTTGATGGATAGTATCCGCAATAATCGGATTAGAAACCCATTGACTGGCGGCGGCATTAGGATTTGTTTCCCAATAATTTTTCGCTTGAGGTTCGGCAATTTCAGGTTCAGGATGATTGACTTCGACGGCGGAAATCTTGACCGGAGCAGGGGGGTTAATCTGAATCTCTAAGGATTCAACGGATTGGGAAGAAAAGAAGGAATTAGAAGCCGGATATGGATTAATAAAATAGGCTTCTTGGAAGATTTCTAAATAACTTTGAGTCATTTCCTCAAAGGTATTCAGAGACTCCAAAACATACTGGGAATTTTGAGCAAATTCCTGTCTTAAATCGGGGTTTTCTAATAGCGAGTTAAGACATTTTGCTAATTCTTCCGGTTGGTGAGGAGTGTAAAATAAACCGTTAATTTCAGGACGCACCTGTTCAGGAATTCCAAATACGGGGGTCGTGATAATTGGTAGGTTATATCCCATGGCTTCCATAATCACTCTAGGATAACTTTCAATCCGAGAAGTACAGACGAAAATATCCGCAGCTAGGAAATATTGGGCGGTTTCTGGGGTTTCTGGAACTAGGGTTAATCGCTGTTTTAAAGTATCAGGAAGTTGGGCTTTTAATTGAGCTAATTCGGTGCTATAAATACTGGGGCGATCGCCAACAATAAAACAACGAATTTTGTTATGATAATTAGTTGATAATAGGGGTAACGCTTCGAGCAAATCCTTTTGTCCTTTGCGTTCACAAACCGTTCCTAGTAACAGAATCACAATTTCATCTTCTGCTATTGATAACGCGGTTCTGGCTGCAATTCGAGTTAGCTGTTCCGATGTTTTCAGTAACCTTTGAATATCTAAACCATTATGAATCACCGTAAAGTTATGATGACTATTTAAAGAGTGATAAAGATGGCGGGTTGCATCGGCAACAAATATCACCCGATAGGGGAATTGAAAACACTCTAAGGCTCGGGCTGAAATTTCCGAACCCAATCCATTAAAATAGGTTTGCCAAGCCTGACTTTCATGGATATTCCACACACAAGGAATTGATTTTTGTTTAGCACAATCGACTATAAAAAATGTTTCTAAAGTATTAGCATAAACTAGATCAAATTGTTCTATTTGAAGTTCATTTGCCAAACTTTCAATAGCAGTATTATAGGCTTCCTGTTGATAAATATTAGCCAGAGGATGTTCTCGAACAATAACTCTAATTCCCTGCTGTTCATAGGCATAGCGTAACGGCCCATCATCAACACAGAAAATTGTCGGTTCTAGTTTTCCTTCTGAGACTAACTTAACCACAATTTCAAATTGATGCAACGGTGCGCCCGTATATTCCAGGGCATTACTGCACATTAAAACTTTAGGAATGGGGGCAAAATTAGCAGTCAATTTTAATTGATAGCGTCGAGGTTGAATTTGAAACCATTCATTATCTAAGGATAAATTAGGGTTATAAAAAGGATCAATTTTATCGGCATATTGGCGACGGAATTTTGCCACTTCTTTCGGGTCATCTTTATAACCGCGACTGGTTCCTTCTCGGTGAATTAATTCCGCTTCCGGGCAATAAACCGATTGATAACCCTGTTCAAATAATCTATATCCATAATCCACATCATTGTAAGCAACGGCAAAATCAACTTGATTAAATCCTCCTAAATCTAAGAACAATTGACGAGGAGTTAATAAACAAGCCGCCGTCACCGCCGAATAATTTCTGACGACTTTAGAATAGGCTAAATAACCGAAATCTTGACGGTGGGTTAACTTAAAAGCATGACCCGCCAAACCATGATGGAGCCCATGCAATATTCCAGCGTGTTGAATCCGGTCATCGGGATAAATTAACCGCGCCCCGACTGCCCCTACGCCTCGGATGCGAGCATAACCCATCATCTGAGTTAACCAATGGGAATTAATCACTTCCGTGTCATTATTCAGGAATAATACATAATCCGTATTTACCTGTTCCACCGCCCGATTATTAATCGCAGCAAAGTTGAATTTTCCTTGATTAGCTATTTTTAAAACTGATATTTTTTCGGTGTCGCTGATTTTCTTGAAATACTCTAGGGTTTTCGGGTCATCGCTTTCGTTATCAATAATCACAACCCGATAATTTTGATAGGTTGTTTTTTTAATTGATTCGACACAAGCCTGGAGTAATTTAAGTTGATTTTTAGTCGGAATAATAATCGTTACGGACGGCCCTTGGTCGGGAAATTGATGATAAAAAATTCCTAGATTCAGTTCACTGGCCCAATTCGGTTGATAAACTTTTCCTGAACTTTGAAGACGGGTTAAGGCTTCTTGAATTGCGTGTTTTCCGGCATCAAAACTGGCGGGTTTTGCCGCTCCAGAAACGGCCGTTGAGCCGGGGGCGGTGCGCCAATGATAGAGAACTAAAGGAAGATGACCAATCTGGCGAGAAATTTCCGTTGCTCGCAGGGCAAAATCATAATCCTGTGACCCTTCAAATCCAATTCTAAATCCGTCTAATTTCTCAAAAATCCCTCGTCTAACTACTAATAAATGCCCCATATACATATAGGAAAGCAAGAGTTGGGGCGACCAATCGGGCTTAAATTGGGGGGCAAATCTTTTGCCATCGGGATCAATTTTATCGTCGTCGGAATAGAGAAAATCGGTTTCAGGATATTGGATTAAATATAATGCCATTTCCCCTAAAGCATCGGGGGTTAATTCGTCATCGTTATCTAAAAAGGCAATAAATTCCCCGGTAGCTTGACTGGCTGCACTATTAGTAGCCGCGCTAATATTGCCATTTTCGGTGCGTAAATAGACTTTAATTCGAGCATCTTTTGCTGCATATTCAGTTAATAATTCTACGACTTGGGTATTGGTACTACAATCATCGGCAATACATAATTCCCAATTAGTATAAACTTGGTTAATTACACTTTGAATCGCTTTTTCCAAGAATTCAATCGGGGGGTTATAAACGGGCATAACCACGGAAATTTTAGGCAATATTTCTGGCGAATAAACTGTTAATCGAGTTTTTAAAGACTCTAAACTGCGTTCTGTCCATTGATTAGCAACTAACCAAGCCTGATAGGGTTCAATTGGTTGCAGTAATTCAAAGCCTTGCGGGGGTAAAAAATCACCTTGAGGAACAGTTGTTTGCCGATACATTAGGCTCATTTGCCGCAGAATTGCTGGGATTTCCCAAGGCATCGGTAAAAGACGCCCTAAACGTTGTTTTCGTTCTCCTATTCGTTTTTGAATGGCTGCGGTATAACGAGAAACTTGTTTGACTTTTGCGGTGCTTTTTTCTAATAGTCCGTAGCGGGAAACTTGTAAGGTTTGGGGACAGTTATAAATCAGAATTTCCCCATTTTCTAAATGCGCTTCTAAACTAATTTCCCAAGTTCCTGGGGGTAAATCAATTAAGGCTTCAAACCCACTTTCGGCACTTCCTATCCAATTAGGAAAAACCTGCCCCACATCGACGCGACGTAACCCATAGGCGCAAATCACCCATTGATTTCCATGGATTAATTTTAATTGTGTAATTCGCTGATTCGGATGGCAACACCAACCTGCAAATAGGATTTGTCCCTGTCGTTGTTCCCACTGTGACGGCACATCAAAGGAGGCTCTCAAGCTAGAAGCCGTTAGGGGATAACGGGCAAATACCGTCCATTTTCCATTACTATCTTGGGCTTCTAATTCTACTAAGGAATTGCCTTGAGGAACGCGAATTTGCAAATAAAATCCTGATGATTTTGCCTGAGAATAAACTGAATGAATATCCGCCACATCTTGACGTTCAATTCCATATTCTCCGGCAAAAATATCCTTGCCTATTCTAGCTCTCACCGCTTTTAGTTGTTGATTCCCAGTATAAAAACACCAACCGGAAATATTCAAAAATTTCTCCGTAAATCCAATTAATTCCCAATTCAGGGGAAAATCCAGCGAGTAAATAAATCGACGGCGGAATTGTTTTAAAAGTCGTTTAGCACCCAGCCATTTTCCTCGCAGTTTCCAAAATTTGGAGGACTTCATAGCGACAATTTCCTGTTGGGCTTTACCTAGTTCATCTTCTAAACTGAATATTTTATTTAAGGCTTGTTCAAATTGAGATTCTGCCCCCAACAATTTCATTTGAGTTCGACCTAGTTCATCTTCTAAGGTTAAAAGTTTGGTCAGTCCATCTTGATATTGAATACTTAAATCTTGGAATTGAAATTGAGTAATTCCCAGTTCCGTTTCTGATTGAAGGCAGCGCCTTAATATTTCTTGATATTTGGCATCTACAGCTTGTAATTGCCCCTGGGTTTGACCTAATTCTATTTCTGTGGTGACGAGTTTATCTACCGCCTGCTCAAATCGGGTTTTAAACCCTTCTAATTCCCCTTGGGTTTTGCCTAATTCTGCTTCGGTAGAGATTAACTTAGTTATAGCTTCCTCGGCTTTAACTTCTATACCATTGAGTTTTAATTGAGTTTCACCCAGGAGATTTTCAGTTTTAATTAAACGTTCAACGGCATCGTCAAAACGTTCTTGCCATTGTTGAATATCCGTTTCTAAAATATCTCTATCTTTGAGCAATATATCTAAATCTTTTGCCAAAATAGCTTGATTTTTTTCTAATTTTCTAAGTTTTGCCCAATCTTCAAACACCCAATCGGCTGATAAAGGTTGATTTAAACTCTCTAATTCCAATGCCGTTAAATGGCTATTTAATGGATAAGCATTGCTTTCTAAGGTCTGATATAGTTCGATGGATTCAGGAAAATAGGCTTTAATAAATAGGGGTTTTGGAGTCGCTAAAATCCGATTTACTAATAGGGACGGTTCAAATTGATTGGAAAATTCACCCTGTAAATTAAGATTAAATTTATGATTGATTTGTTTGATAAAATCAGCCGTTTGATTGCCAACAGTATAAACATTTGCTAATAGGCAATTATCGGGATATTTATGATAAAATTCTAAAATTTTGCGGTTATAATTGCTCCACATTTGGATAGCAATTTCGGGATGGTCTAGTAAGATAGCATCCGTCGCCCGACGATACAAAGAGTCGATAACTTCCCAGGGAGAACGATAGACAAAAATAAACTTAGCCTGGGGTAATAATTGATGCCAAAAGTCTAAAAATAAAGTAGTTCTAGGATCCTTCCATCCCCAGGCTGAAGAAGAATCTTGATTAATTTCAATCAGTTTTTTAGCGGATTCTATCTGTTGTTCTGTGAGAGAGACTTCCCCTGAGAATACACACCCCAGTTCATCAATATCATGGCTTTTAAAAACAGATTTGTGAAAGTCTACAAAATCAACATTTTCAAAATGACCTTTAATATTCCCATAGTCTACACCGACTAACTGTTTACCAATATTAACCCCTAGATTTTGCAGTAGGGAAGCGGTTAAAGAGGTTCCTGAACGGTGCATTCCAGCAATAATAATAACGGGAGAGGTGGTGTTAGTTGTATCCATCATGTTCTTGTCTTGGGTTTCTATTTCAGCGTTTTAATCACAAAAAGGGGAATAGGGAATACCAGATAATATTCTTACAACCTCGGTGCGGATTGCTATAGTTCCGATGCTGTTTTTACTAAACCGGACTTGATTTTTAAACTGGGTTCAATCAACAAGTCCACTACCCCAGTGCTACAGGAATCTTCATAGGGTTGAACTCGGAACATCCCAACATCAATACAGCGATCTAAATAAGTGAATTCACCCTCTACAATACCAGAAACTCCCGCATTCAGGAAATAAACATCCGGTGATAATTGACATTCAAACTTAAATTTGATGGCAATGGTTGTTCCGGGTTCAATCTGTTTAATCGACTGAGATGTGGCTAAAAAGGAAGCTCCCGCTAATTCAAATCCACTCACGGTTTTAATTAACATTCCAAAGCGAACATGGGAGGCGAGTTTATCAAATTTCACGGAATAGGTGTAAATATAACTATTTCGAGCGACTAAATGATTAACCGTTTCACCCCCTAAAGTAATAATATGGGGTTCTAAAATTTCAGCCCCACGGGAAGGATATTTAATCGGATGATCAGGAACTAATTTGGGATCAAAATAATCTTTATAATGTCCATTTTTTGTATTCCAAGAAGGTAGGACGGAGGGAGAGGCTGGGTTTTTAGGATGGGACTGATTTTTTTGAGAATCTTCTTCAATTACCTCTAAAGGTTGGGAGGATTTACGGGTTAAATGTTGAATTTCATCTCTAATCATGATCATTTGATCAGCATCGGCATAGATCATTTTTTGATATTTAGAAATGATCATTTTAGGAGTATGTTCGAGTAACAATTCTCCCCGATCCATTAATACAGCCGAGTCACAGAGTTGAATAATTGAAGGGGCTGAATGGGAGACAAATAAAATGGTTCCACCCCGATCTTTGATTTCATGAATTCGACTAAAACATTTACGTTGAAAGGCTTCATCCCCAACGGATAACGCTTCATCAACAATTAAAATATCAGGATCAACACTGGTAGCTACCGCAAATCCTAAACGCACATACATTCCACTGGAATAGGTTTTGACAGGTTGATCAATAAAATCTCCAATATCAGCAAAAGCAGCAATACTATCAAATTTGGCTTCAATTTCATGGGTTTTTAATCCCAATAATTGACCATTAAAAAATACATTTTGTCGCCCAGTAAATTCAGGATTAAACCCACTACCGAGTTCTAATAATGCTGAAACTCGACCATTAACTTGCACATCTCCTTGAGTTGGGGTTAAAGTTCCAACAATTATTTGTAATAGGGTACTTTTTCCCGAACCATTGCGCCCAACAACCCCTAAAGTTTGGCCTTTCCAAACTTCTAAATTAATATCTTGCAATGCCCAAAAATTATGAGCCAGACTCTTTCCAGGCACAAAAATTTCCTTCAATCTATCCACCGGATGGCGATAACGTTTGAAGCATTTAGAGACGTGATTAACAGATATAGCAATTTCGGTCATTCGATGTTGATTTCGGTGGTTTATCAGTGATCAGTTTGTGTGTGAGTTGTGTGAGGAACTGTCACCGCTACAAAACGTCAGCAAAGGCTGGACGCAACCGTCTATAAACCCATAGGCCTAAACAAAACATAACCAAGGCGAATATTGAGGACATGGCTAATTCTCCCCAATGGCTCATTTCCCCGACTAAAACTAAATCTCGATAGCTTTCTGAAAGTCCAGTAATCGGATTACACCAAACAATCCAAAATTGCCAGGATTCAGGAACTTTACCGACGGGATATAGAATCGGCGTCACATAAAACCAAAGGTTCAAAATTACGCCTAAACTCTGGGGAATATCCCGTAAAAATACGGTCAATCCGGCTGTTAAGTAGCCTAACCCGGCGGTTAATAGGACTTGGGGTATCCAAACTAACGGCAGTAACCAAAGGGTAGGGTGGAGGATTTGAGAAGACAAGGCGGTTAAGCCAATTAAGGCCACTAAGCCAAAGGAGCTTTCAATAAAGGAGGAGAAAATAGGTACCAGGGGCAATAGTCCCAGGGGAAAAACCACCTTTTTGACTAAATTCGGCTGTCCGACAACGGAACTGGCTGCTTGAATTAATCCATTTGTGAAGGCAAACCAAGGAATTAAACCCGCAAATAGCCACAGGCCAAAGGCTAATTCGTTATCGGGAAAACCCTCAAGATTGAGTTTGACCTTGAGAACAATGGAAAAAACATAGGTATAAATCAGCAGTTGGGACAACTGATTCAATAAAGGCCAGAGGTTGCCGAGAATAGAACCTTTGTATCGTGCCTCTAAGTCCCTTCGGACTAATGTACTGAGCAGATTCAGTTTGAGGGATAATTTGCTATCGACAAGCGACCACTGACTCCCACGCCCCGAACTTCTGACAAAACCCTTGATTGACCGCAGCAATTTTTTCGTCCTCGTTCACTACACACACCATGATTTCAAGCTCACCACCGGACACAAAGGGCGAAGAAGACCTCAACCCTAGAGTCAACAGTGTTATCAGATATCCCGGCCAGAGGATTATTACTCCCAGATCTTGATCTTAGTCAATTCAGTGTGCCATATAAGGTGTCCAGAAAGCTAGTCCAATAAATGGGTAATGGGTAATTGGTAATGGTAAGAGTTTACCTCCCCTGCTCCCCCTGCTCCCCCTGCTCCCCCTGCCCCCCTGCCCCCTGCCCCCTGCCCTTCTAATTAATGAGCGGAACCGTTACCATGGTAATCGTCGCTGTTATAGAAGCCGTTTTTGGTTCCAAAGAACAGACAGCCCAAGGTAAAGAACACCGTTAATACGGTCAGGATTAATTTAATATCCATTTTTGGTAATCAACTCCACTGAATACGCTTTTGATTGTAGACGTTTCTGAGTTAGCCGGGGTATAGCAATCTGTAGTGAGGGTTGTAATATTCCATGCTAGGGTTTGTTTAAATTCAGGATGTAGATTTGATCGGTTACAATAAAACCCAAGAGTTTCTCATCGCTTAATTGAATCTCATGTCGAGAAAAAATCTGTTTTTTAAAGTGATTTTAGCGGGATTTAGTTTGGGCTTTATCCTCGATTTCACTGCTAAGTTTTGGGGTGAATTTCTTTGGTTTGAAGAAGTCGATTATTTGTCGGTTTTTAAAGGAAGATTATGGATAGAAGTTGGGTTAGCACTATTGGGTTTATTAATCACTGTAGCTTGGTTAATGGGAAATTTAGTTATAGCTCGACGCCATCGATATTTACCTCAACATTTACAAAATAAACCTCCCGATCATCTTTTTGATTTATCTCATCAGAATTTACCTCGATTTTCCTTGGGATTACCTTCGCTTTTAATGCTGGTGATGGGTTTATCCCTGTTGCTGGGTTTGATTATTATTCATTATAGCCAGATTTTTATTAGTTATTGGCATTGGGATGCGAGTCAAGCTCTATTTTCTAATCTACCCGCCCAGTTTGAACCTCATATTTTTGAGCAATGGATTAAAAATTTTAAAGCCTACAGTTGGAAAATCCCTGTTTTATTAATTTTAGTAATTTCTATTATCTGGAATCCTCTAATTATTTTTAGTTTTATTGCTTTAATCTTTGGTTTTGGTTTCAGCTTATTATTATCCAGTCATTGGGCAAGTTTCTTGCAATATTTTCATCCCACTTCTTTTAACCAAATCGAACCCTTATTAAATAGAGATATTAGCTTTTATATTTTTAGTCTCCCCATTGCTCACCTCCTAGAATTTTGGTTAATTGGATTGTTTTCAGTTAGTTTTATTACTTGTAGTTTAATCTATTTACTCTCTGGAAATAGTATCAGTCAAGGACGATTCCCAAGTTTTTCTCACCCTCAGCAACGTCACCTGCACGGATTAGCAGGGCTTCTGATGTTCAGTTGTGCGATGCGGTATTGGTTAGCCCGTTATGAACTTTTATACTCCACTCAGGGGGTAGTATTTGGGGCAGATTTTACTGATGTCAATATCTTAAAACCCAGTTATTTATTGTTATCTATAATTGCTATATTTCTTTCTATTTTTCTGATTTGGCAATCTCTTTTTTCGGTTAAAAAAGTTAGACCATATATTGATATTTTTTTAAGAAAAATAGGGGTACTATCTCTAATTAAAAACCGAAATTCACGCCGAGATAAATTATTCGCAGATAGCTATTCCCTTAGAGTAATATTTACTTGGTATTTAGGATTTGCGATTCTGGTAGTAAGTATTATACCAAATTTAGTTCAACAGTTAATTGTTCAACCTAATGAATTAGAACGAGAATTACCTTATATTAAATACAGTATTAAATATACTCGCCAAGGATTTAATTTAGATAAAATTAATGTTGAAACTTTTGATCCAAATGCTAAACTAAGTTATACCGATATTCAAAATAATAATTTAACGATCGATAATATTCGTCTTTGGGATAAACGACCGTTATTACAAACTAATCGTCAATTACAACAAATTCGCCTCTATTATGAATTTTCCGACGCCGATTATGATCGCTATTCTATTCTACCCGATAAGTTTTTAGGAAAGTTCAATACAGGTTTACAAAAACAACAGGTACTCATTTCTCCCAGGGAATTAAACTATGAATTAGTCCCAGAAAAAGCCAAAACTTGGGTTAACGAACATTTGGTTTATACCCATGGTTATGGTTTTACTCTCTCCCCGGTTAATCGGGTTGCGGAGGGTGGTCTTCCTGAATTTTTTGTGAAAAATATTGGTGCTGATCCACGATTAGATCAAGATACAACCTTAGAAGTTTCTCCCCGTATTAAAAATATAATTCCTATTGGTAAACCTCGACTTTATTACGGGTTACTTACCAATACTCAAATAATGACTTCAACTAAAGTAAAAGAACTCGATTTTCCCCTAGGAAATGAGAATGTTTATAACATCTACAATGGCGAGGGCGGAATTGTGATTGGAACTGGATGGAAACGGTTGTTATTTGCCTATTATTTAAAAAATTGGCAAATGTTATTTACGGATAACTTCACCCCCGAAACTAAATTACTTTTTCGGCGCAATATTTTAGAAAGGGTAAAAGCGATCGCCCCTTTTCTACATTATGATAGTAACCCTTATCTAGTAGTTGCTGATTCTAACTCGCCATCCATTGACCATAACTATTTATATTGGATGATTGATGCTTATACTACCAGTAATATGTACCCCTATTCCGATCCTGAAGGAGCCGGATTTAACTATATTAGAAATTCGGTGAAAGTGATTATTGATGCTTATAACGGTAAGGTTAAATTCTATTCATTAGAGGAAGATCAAGATCCGATCATATCCACACTGAAACAGGTTTTTCCCGATTTATTTAATTCTATTGAAGAAATGCCTCTCACCCTGCGTCAACATATTCGCTATCCCGTTGATTTATTTAGTGTTCAATCTCAACATTTACTAACTTATCACATGAGTGATCCGATTGTTTTTTATAATCGGGAAGACCTCTGGCGGGTTCCAGTAGAAATTTATGCGAGTAAACAACAACCCATGGAACCCTATTATTTAATCATGCGATTACCGACGGAAAAAACCGAGGAATTTATGCTGCTGCTGCCTTTTACTCCAGCTAGTCGGAATAACTTAATCGCTTGGTTAGCCGCTCGCTCTGATCTCGAACATTATGGCAGTTTACTATTATATCGTTTTCCTAAACAACGATTAGTATTTGGGCCGGAACAGGTAGAAGCTTTAATTAATCAAGAACCCGAAATTTCCGAGCAGATTTCCCTCTGGAGTCGTCAAGGATCACGGGTAATTCAAGGGAATTTATTAGTGATTCCCATTGAACAATCCCTACTTTATGTTGAACCTTTATATTTAGAAGCAGAGGAAAATAGTTTACCCACCTTAGTTCGAGTAATTGTTGCTAGTGAAAACCGGATTGTGATGCGACCAACCTTAGAAGAAGCATTAAGAGATGTCTTTCAAGCCCCACCGATTCAACCGGATCTTCCCCTAACTTTACCAACTCCAGAAGCCAGTTAAATATAAGTGAACCATTCCCCCTGTTGCCTGTTGCTTGTTGCCTGTTGCCTGTTTCGTGCGTTAACATTAATCCTGAAGAAATTTGACCAATTCTTCCAGTTTTGACCAAGCCGCACCACTGTGTAAAATCTCTTGGGCTAAACGAATTCCGTGCTGATGGTCGCCCATAGGTACAACACCCGCAACCTGTAAGGCTAAAGACCCATTCAGGGCTACCACATCTTTTTGGGCCTGTGTACCTTTTCCCTGCAATAAATTTCTTAGAATCTCCGAATTTTCCTGCACTTCTCCCCCTTTCAGGGCTGTTAGGGGAGCGAAAGTTAACCCCAATTCCTGGGGGTTGAGAGTGGCTGCTTTAACCTCTCCTTGGGATAAAATTGCTAAGTCGGTAATATCTCCTAATCCCGCTTCATCAAGTCTTTCTCGTCCATGTAAAACAATCGCAACCTCCGTACCTAATTGGTTTAAGGCTTGGGCAATAATTGGGAGCATTTTAGGATCAAAAACCCCAATAATTTGTCCGGTTGGATATAGGGGATTCACCAATGGCCCTAATAAATTAAATACGGTTCGGACTTTCAGAGTTTGACGTAGTTGGGCCACGGCTTTGAGGGCGGGATGCCAACCTGGGGCAAATAAAAAGGTGATTCCGACAGTTGATAATGCCTGTTTGACTTTTTCCGAAGGTGCTTTTAAGTTAATCCCCAAGGCTTCTAATACGTCCGCAGAGCCAACTTTACTCGATGCCGAACGATTTCCATGTTTTGCCACGGGAACCCCGGCTGCGGTCGCAATAAAGGCAACGGTGGTGGAAATATTGAAGGTGGAAGCTCCATCACCCCCGGTGCCGCAGGTATCAATCACGCGGTAGTTAGAAATGATGCCGGAATTGCTTTTGGTGAGGGTATCCGAGGAGCCAAAGGATTGTAAAACCGAGGCCATTCCGGTTAATTCCGTCGCTGATACTCCTTTGGCTTGTATCGCCGCCAAAATCGCCCCAGAAAGGACGGGAGGAATTGTTTCTAAGAGCCATCCCTGCATTAATTGTGAGGCTTGGGTGATAGAAAGGGATTGGCGGTCTAACAGTTGTTGTAATAATTGCGGCCAAAGATTGGGATTAGTTTGGGATGGATCAGGATTTGTCATGAAAAGTGGAGCCTATATTAACCATTGTTCAGTTTACCGTATTTTTTGAGAGGAGTTAAACAAGGATTAAGAGGATTACACGGATTTCGCGGATTTTTTGGATTAAGAGTGATTAAGGGATTTTCTTTGTTGAAAGCTATATGATAAAAATAAGTAAAATCCGTGAAATCCTTTAATCCGCATAATCCGTGATTGTGGCTTTGTTTTGATATGAAACTCACTATTTTTAATGAATTAGACTTTTTGCCTGCTTTACGGGCTTTTTTTGCGGAGTTGCAAGTACCGATCGCTTCTCTAACGGATGCGCCAATTCCTGCTAGGGAAATTCTGGAAAATAGTTACAAAGATCGGGAATCTTTTCGTCTCATTGATGATGTTTATTTTTTGGGGATGGTTGATGATGCAGCATTCAAGGGTGGTAAGAGTTTAGCAATTGATAAAATTAAGTCGGATTATGATGGGATATTGATTTTTGGGATAACTTTGCGGGGGTGTGATGATAGTTTATTGCCAACGCGATCGCAGTTAGCAGAAATATCACGGGCTTTTAATCGGGAGTTTTGCTATACACCTGTGGTAGTTGTGTTTAAGTATGGTGAATATCTGGCGTTTGCCAATACGGAGAGATTGAAATATAAGGATAATCGTGAAGGTGAGAAGGCAGGAAAGGTGACACTCTTAAGGGATATTGATATTAGGCAGCCCCATACGGGACATGAAAGAATTTTAGCGGATCTCAAGATTCCAACTGTGGGTAAAGATCGGGTAGATTCCTTTGAGAAGTTATATAAATATTGGCGGAAGGTTCTTGATGTTAATCTGTTAAATAAAAAGTTTTATCAAGAGGTTTCAGCTTGGTATTTTCATGCTTGTAAGCAGGTGGTTTTCCCCAAGGATGCTAAGGACAATCAAGAGAGTTTAATTAGGTTAATTACACGGTTAATGTTTGTATGGTTTTTGAAGGAAAAGGGCTTAGTTCCTGATGCTTTGTTTGATCACGAAGATATGCGATCGCTTCTCAAGAGTTTAGAACCGCAGGAAAGCACCTATTACAAGGCAATTTTGCAGAATTTATTCTTTGCAACCCTGAATACAGAAAAAGATCGGGCGTTTATTAAGCGTTCTGGTAGTCAGAGTCATCATTACATGGTGCATAATGTATTTCGCTATGAGAGCTATTTCCAAGAACCTGATCAAGTAATTGATCGCTATTTTGCGGGTATTCCTTTTTTAAATGGTGGTTTGTTTGAGTGTTTGGATATTCCGCCGCAGAAAAATAAGGCTGAACCAGAGATTAGAATTGACGGATTTAGTGATAATTCTAAAAATTCTTTGTCAGTTCCTAATGAGTTATTTTTTGGTAATTTTCAGGATGTGGATCTAAATGCAGATTTTGGGACGAGTCGCAAGAAATATCAGGTACGGGGTTTAGTCGAAATTTTTAAGAGTTATAAGTTTACGATCGCTGAAAATACACCTTTTGAGGAAGATGTGGCGCTTGATCCTGAATTATTAGGTCAAGTTTTTGAGAATTTATTGGCGGCTTATAATCCAGAAACTCAGACAACAGCTAGGAAACAAACGGGTTCTTTTTATACGCCCCGTGAGATTGTGAATTACATGGTGGATGAGAGTTTAATTGCTTATCTTAAGAATTATTTGCCCTCACCCCCAGCCCCTCTCCCCCAGGGAGAGGAGGGTAAGAAGCAAGAGGAGGGTAAGAAGCAAGAGGAGGGTAAGAAGCAAGAGGAGAGCCAGAGTCTTACTCCCCCTTCTCCCCAGGGAGAAGGGGGCCGGGGGGATGAGGGCAGACTTCGCCACTTACTTTCCTATACCGATGAGCCACACCAGTTTACAGATGCCGAAGTAGAGCGTTTAATTCAGGCTTTGGATAATTGTAAGATTCTCGATCCGGCTTGTGGATCGGGGGCTTTTCCAATGGGTATTTTACAGAAGATGGTGCATATTTTAAGCAAGCTTGATCGCCATAATGAGCGTTGGAAACATCAACAAAAAGAACGGGAAATTTTACCTGTTTTGGAGGATTTACGGCAGGCGCAAAAGATTAGTTATGAGCAAGCAAGGGAGGCGGCAGTTAGACAATTAGAGGAGCGTCTGGGGCAGATTGAGGATGATTTTGCTAATAATGAAAAGGACTATCCGCGTAAGTTGTTTTTGATTGAGAATTGCATTTATGGCGTGGATATTCAGCCGATCGCTCTCCAGATTGCCAAGTTACGCTGTTTTATTTCGTTGATTGTGGAGCAGAAGGTGGACAATAATCAACCTAATCGGGGGATTTTGCCTTTGCCAAATTTGGAAACTAAGTTTGTGGCGGCGAATAGTTTGATTAGGTTTAGTGATCAGTTGAATTTGCGGAGTAATGAGGTAATAGCAACGGAGCAAGAGCTAAAGGAGGTGCAGAAAAAGCATTTTACGGCGCGGTCTAAGGCGACTAAGGATAAGTATCGTGAGCGGGATCAGGAGTTGCGGAAGGCGATCGGGGATTTGTTGAAGGCGACGGGGTTGGAGGTGGCTTTGGCTGATAGTTTGGCAACCTGGAATCCTTACAATCAAAATACTTCGGCGGATTTTTTCGATCCTGAGTGGATGTTTGGGATTGCTGATGGTTTTGATATTGTGATTGGCAATCCGCCCTATGTGAGACAGGAACAAATTAAGGAATTTAAGCCAATTTTACAAAAGCAATTTGATTGTTATACAGGCGTTGCTGATTTGTTTGTTTATTTCTTTGAACGGGGTTATCAGTTACTAAATACTGGCGGCGTTTTGAGTTATATTTGCTCGAATAAATATTTCCGTTCGGGTTATGGGGAAAAGTTACGGGATTTTCTGGGTAAAAATACAACAATTCAGCAGCTTATTGATTTTGGGGATACGGATGTTTTTACAGCGATCGCCTATCCCAGTATTATTTTATTTAGTAAGGAAAAGGCTAGTAAGGATGCAAAGTTAAAGGCTCTTTCTTGGCAACAAACGGAGGCTTTAAATCAGTTTCCAAGTGTATTTGATGCTCAAAATTTCTTAATGCCCCAATCTGCACTTAAAGCTGATGGTTGGCGGTTGGAAAATACACAGGTTTTAGATTTATTGGCAAAGTTGAGAAATGCTGGTAAACCTTTGGGGGAATATGTAAACGGTAAGTTTTATTATGGGATTAAGACAGGATTTAATGAGGCTTTTGTGATCGATCGAGCAACAAGAGATAAATTAATTGCTGAACATTCATCATCTGCTGAAATAATTAAGCCCTTTTTACGAGGTCGTGACGTTAAAAGATGGAGAATGGAATATCAAGATTTATATTTAATTTTTACAAAGAAAGGAATTGATATTAAAAAATATCCTGCAATTGAGAATTATCTTAGTCAATATAAAAATAGGCTTGAAATCAGGGCTGGAGATTCTAAATGGTTTGAATTACAAGCCTCTCCTGCTGAAGTAAATCGTTTTGAACGTAGAAAAATTGTTTATCCTGATATTGCATCTAGCTGTGAGTTTGCATTTGATAATAATTCTATTTTTCCTGACTGTACCCTCTTTTTTATTCCATCAGAATCAGAATATTTGTTAGGATTTCTTAATTCAAGTATTATTCAATTTTTTATTAGTCAAATTTTTCCGGCTATTCGAGGAAATTTTAGGCGCTTCAAATCTATCTATGTTTCTCAAATCCCAATCCCCACCGCCACCGAAGCAGAACAAAAAACTATAGAAACCCTAGTCCAGAAATGCCTTGAAGCTAAAGGTCAAAATGTTGGGCAATGGGAACAGGAAATAGATGAAATAGTGGCGCGGCTGTATGGGTTGAGTGATTTAGACCGGACTTAAAGGCGTTAAATATTCCCCAAGTCATTTTTCCTCTGCTGGGCTAAAGCCACCTAAGCGCCCAAACTCTCATGCTATTTACATCAGTGGTATGATTTGTGGTTAGTCCCATGTTAAAATCAAATTCAATACCGATAATTCCGACCGAATTACATGGGTTAGAAAAAAAGCGGGTTTAACTGGCGGGTTAGCTGTAACTAAAACGCTTAACTCGTAGAGTTTTTTATTGAAATAGGTATCCCACGCATGACTTTATCCACAACACCTCCCAAGGTCAGTAAACCCTCAAAAGTAGAAGGGCTCAAAGAACGCAGTAACAGCTTGCGAGAACCCCTCGCCACAGAACTTTTAAATGATTTGAACTACTTCTCTGAAGATGCGATTCAGATTCTCAAGTTTCATGGTTCCTACCAACAAGATAACCGAGATAATCGGGTAAAAGGGCAAGAAAAAGACTATGGAATGATGCTGCGAACCCGCAGTCCTGGGGGTTTTATTCCGCCTCAATTGTATTTAACGATTGATCAGTTATCCGACGAATATGGCAACCATACGATTCGGGCTACCACTCGTCAAGGGTTCCAATTACACGGAATTTTAAAGAAAAATCTGAAAACGGTTTTGGCTTCTATTGTTAATAGTATGGGGTCAACTTTAGGGGCTTGTGGAGATATTAACCGCAATGTGATGGCGCCGACCGCACCTTATAAAAATCGTTCTGATTATGAATATGCCCGGACTTATGCTAATAATATTGCCGATCTATTAACTCCCCAAACCGGAGCCTATTATGAAATTTGGTTAGACGGGGAAAAAGTTATTACCGCCGAAGAACACCCGGAGGTTAAAGCTGCCCGAATTCGGAATACCAATGGCACGAATTATACCGACTCGGAAGAACCGATCTATGGCACTTATTATCTGCCTCGGAAGTTTAAATGTGCGGTCACAGTTCCGGGGGATAATTCCATTGATATCTACACCCAAGATTTGGGTTTAGTGGTAATTACAAATGCTGCTGGAGAGTTAGAAGGATTTAATATTTTAGCTGGGGGAGGTTTAGGACGCACGCATAATAAGGAAGAAACCTTTGCCCGGGTCGCCGATGAAATTGGCTATGTCGATAAAGCAGATATTTATGATGCGGTAAAAGCCATTGTTGCAACTCAACGGGATTATGGCGATCGCAGCAACCGACGTCACGCCCGAATGAAATATTTAATTCATGATTGGGGGGTGGATAAATTCAAGGCAAAAGCTGAAGAATATTTTGGCAAAGCCTTTAAACCCTTTAAATCTTTACCTGCTTGGAAATATCAAGATTATTTGGGATGGCATGAACAGGGGGATGGTCAATTATTTCTGGGCATTTCGATTGAAAATGGTCGGATCAAAGATGAAGGAAATTTCCGCCTTAAAACAGTTTTACGCCAAATTGTAGAACAGTTTGAAACTCCGATGTTAGTCACCGGAAACCAAAATGTGATTCTGTATGAAATTTCCCCAGAAGTTCAACCCAAAATTCAAACCCTGCTCAAAGAACACGGAATCAAAACCGAAACCGAAATTGATCCCCTAGAACGTTATGCCATGGCTTGTCCGGCATTTCCGACCTGTGGATTAGCGATCACAGAATCAGAACGGGTCATCCCTAGTCTATTGGGACGGATTCGGGTATTGTTGGACAATGTGGGTTTGCAACCAGAGCATTTTGTCATTCGGATGACTGGATGCCCCAATGGTTGCGCCAGACCCTACATGGCGGAGTTAGGCTTTGTTGGCAGCGCCCCCGATGCCTACCAGATTTGGCTGGGGGGCTCTCCGAATCAGACACGATTAGCTCAAG
The DNA here is from genome assembly GCA_003609755.1 of Planktothrix agardhii NIES-204. Classification (NCBI taxonomy): domain Bacteria; kingdom Bacillati; phylum Cyanobacteriota; class Cyanophyceae; order Oscillatoriales; family Microcoleaceae; genus Planktothrix; species Planktothrix agardhii. The sequence continues at coordinate 3,118,643 of AP017991.1, read as the reverse complement.
CTTTTGTTAATCGCTTATCCATTCACGATCTTGAAACTTTTCTGACTCCGATTTTAGTTTATTTTAAACAGGATCGGAAAGTTGGGGAGAGTTTTGGTGATTTTTGTGATCGTGTCGGCTTTGACGAGCTTCGCAAATTTATGACCTCTTACTCAACGACTGCCTCAATGAATATTGAAACTCAAGAAGCACCCGTTTTTACAGGTAGCCAGACCCTACCAGAGATGATTGATGCTGATTCTGATAACCCGGTTGATCCGAGCAAAATTCGGCATCGGGTCAGTGTGCGCGATTCTGTTTATAATCAGTTGAAAGCTGAATCTAAACGTTTGGGAAAACCAGTGGTTGAGTTAGCCACCCAAGCGATTGAAGAATATTTGGAAAAACTGAAAGTAGAATAGTCCAGTTGAACTGAGGGGGTTTTAGGTTAGAGTATCTAACCAAGAATTTAATCGGTTTTATTCATGGTTCAACTTCAACGGATTGCGATCGCCCCGGAACAACTTCAAAATGAATACCTATCTTTAACGGCTGAACAACAGCATTATTTGGGTCGGGTGTTACGGTTGAAACAGGGCGATCGCTTTATTATTATTCAGGGTCAATGGTGGATAGCAGAATTAATCGTTAATTTACCTGCATCTTCTCCCCAGGCTAAATTAATTGAAAAAGTCTCGATTCAAACTGAATTACCGATTGAAGTTATATTAATAGTTGCCTTACCAAAAGCCGATGGATTTGAGGAAATTGTGCGTTGTTGTACGGAGTTAGGGGTGACACAATTTATCCCGGTAATTAGTAAAAGAACGGTATTAAAACCCAGTCCACAAAAGGTAGAAAGGTGGCGAAAAATTGCTAGAGAAGCCGCCGAACAATCGGAACGTCTGATTATTCCTAATATTTTTGATCCGGTTTCATTTCAAATAGGATTAGAAAAAAACGATCATTCTTGTGATCAATATATTTGTGAAGGTCGGGGAAATTATCCCTCTTTAACCCAAGAATTAATCCCACTAGCAGCAGAAAAAAGACTGAATAAAATTATCCTAGCAACGGGGCCAGAAGGGGGCTGGACGGAGGAGGAAATTCACCGAGGCATCGCGGTCGGATTTCAACCCATTTCCCTGGGAAAGCGGATATTAAGAGCCGTTACCGCACCCATTGTAGCCGTATCTCAAATTGTAGGAATCATTGAAAGTTAGCCTCAAAAACCTATATAGCAACCGCCAAGGCAGTTAGGACACCAGACAGATATTGGAACCCATACGGTGAAGTGTTTTCCCCCAGATCCGGCGTTCCCTCCCTCCCTAGCCCCCCGTGCACGGGGGGTTTGGGGGGGATGTTCCGGTGTTCCCTGCTATAACGGCAGTCTTACCATCAGGCGTGTTAAACTTTTGTGAAGTGAAAATCACTTAAATTTTAAGTTAGAATGACTACCCTAATTTCTCCTAACAATTCCCCTCAATCCCGTGAAACAGATTGGCGCTTACTCGGCGCGGTTGCGGGGTATGCACAACGGAATCGACGGTTATTAATTTTGTGCTTAATTTTATTAATTCCCCTCTCGGTTTCCGGTGCAGTTCAACCGATTTTAATTGGACAAGCGATTTCTTTAATTCGTCAAGAACCGACAGCCCTTCCCTTCCTTAGAGAAATGTCTCTATCGGATGGATTGAACGTTTTAGTTATTATTCTTCTAATTACTATTTTATTCCGATTTTTATTGCAAGCCATTCAAGGATATTGGGTGCAAAAAATAGGTCAACAAATGACGACCGATATTCGGAATGATTTATTTTATCATGTCACTTCTTTAGCTGTAAAATTTTTCGATCGCACTCCCGTCGGACGATTAATTACCCGTTTAACCAGTGATGTTGATGCCTTGGGGGATGTATTTTCTACGGGTGCAATTGGGATTGTTAATGATTTATTTTCCATTTTAGTCATTGCTATTTTGATGTTTATGATGGAATGGAAATTAGCATTAATCTTGGTTTTAATGATGGTTCCGGTAACGGCTGTAATTGTTTATTTTCAACAACAATACCGGAAAGAGAACTATAAATCAAGAGACGAACTTTCTAATCTTAATTCCCAATTTCAAGAAAATATGGTGGGAATCGGGGTTGTACAATTATTCCGTCGAGAAAGATTTAATTCTGAATTATTTCGAGCTACTAATCTTCGATATATTAAAGCAGTTGATAAAACTATTTTTTATGATTCGGCGGTATCTGCAACCTTGGAATGGATTGCCTTAATTGCGATTGGCGTTGTTCTTTGGTTTGGGGGCCGACAAGTTATAGAAAATGACTTGAGTTTTGGGACGTTATCGGCTTTTATTTTATATGCCCAAAGATTATTTGATCCCCTACGACAATTTGCCGAAAAATTCACTGCTATTCAAGCAGGATTAACAGCCATTGAACGGATTAATAATATTCTGAATGAACCCATAGAAATTCAGGATCTTGATCAAATTACTGCCCATCTTTCCACCTTAGATTCTAATGATCATAACTGGGTACAAATGGGAGAAATTCGGTTTGAAAATGTTTGGTTTGCCTATAAAGATGATGACTATGTGATCAAAAACCTGAATTTAACTATTCGTCCAGGGGAAAAAGTAGCTTTAGTCGGGCCAACAGGAGCCGGAAAAAGTACGATTATTCGGCTATTGTGTCGATTATATGAACCCACTCAAGGACGAATTTTAGTTGATGGCATTGATATTCGAGAGTTACGTCAAACCGAACTTAGACGTCATATCGGGGTGATTTTACAGGATGGTTTTTTATTCGCTGGAGATGTTAAAAGTAATATTACCCTAGGAGAATCCTATAGTTTGGCAGAAATTCAACAGGCGGCGGAAAAAACCAATATAAATCGTTTTATTGAACAGTTACCCCAAGGATATAATACCGAATTACGAGAACGGGGAACGAATTTATCCAGTGGTCAAAAACAACTGTTAGCCTTTGCCCGGGCAGCGATTCGGAATCCTCAAATTTTAGTTTTAGATGAAGCAACGGCTAATTTAGATGTGGGAACGGAAGTTTTAATTCAAGAAGCCTTAGAACGTCTGTTAAAAGAACGTACCGCTATTATTATTGCTCACCGTCTTTCAACGATTAGAAATGTGGATCGAATTTTAGTATTAAAACGGGGGCAATTAGTTGAGTCGGGAAGTCATGATGAACTCGTGGCACAAAATGGGTTATATGCCAGTTTATACAGCCTGCAAATGTTAACAATATAGGAATAGGTAATTACGAATTACGAATTACGAATGGGTAATAAACTGATGACTGATAACTGATGATTGATAACTGATTTATATGCCTGTTGATGGAGTGGTTAGGGGTTGATTTAACTCAATCGGAGGTTGATTTTCTCCCTCTGGGGTGGGGGTCGGCTGTGGGGCAGGTTGATCGGGTTCAACGGGGGGTTGTGCCTTTTCTACCGGAGGTTCGTAGGTGTCCACGGGGGGTTGATATTTCGGTGGCGGTGCGGGGGGATTTAACCATTCTTGCCAATCTTGGATTTGGGTTTGAGCTTGGGAATAGGCGGTGCTCTGGGGGGGAATTTTCTTTAAGATCCCAATCGCACCGGGAACATCATAGGTAGATTGATCTAAACCCAGTTGCAATAGATTTTGACCCCATTGATCAATCAGTTGCTCAACCCGACCTCTTAATTTACTGGAATTGGAGACTTGATTCGCCATTTTGATCGCCGCAGCGTAGGAGTCAGGGGTTCCGGGGGAAGCCAGAACTTCTGAATTGCGGAGATTTTCGGCATCTCGGAGTTGACTATTCCATTGGCTAATTTTGGTTTTAGCTGTGTTATATAAGACTACACCCGAACTAATTTGTTGAGCTTGGGCGATCGCCTCGGCATAACTACCTTCGGATGCTAACTGTTCCGCCCGATCTAAGATGGGTTGATATTGTAATCGTTGACTGCGATCTGTCCATTCGCCAATCTGATTTTGAGCATTTTCATATAATGTCCGGCCGCGACCAATTTTTTGAGCCTGGGCGATCGCTTGTTTTAGGGAATCGGCATCGCCAAAACTGGCTAATTGTTCCGCCGTGTCTAATAGGGGTCGATCTTCAATTTCTTCGATCCGCCTTGTCCAACTGACCATTTCGGTTTTGGCTTCGGTGCCCCTAGGGTTAGAGGCGGGGATGGTTTGGACTTGGGCAATGGCCGCCCGCAGGTCACTGATGCCTCCGGGTTGGGCTAATTGTCGCGCCCGTTCTAGGGTAGCAACATCAGCAATTGATTCTTGCCAATTGCGAATATAGGATTGGGCTTTTTGATAGAGGGGTCGATCTTGTCCGATTTTTTGAGCTTGGGCGATCGCATTTTTTAAGCCCACAACCGTATCTAATAAAGCCGGAACATTGGCTTTTGCTAAGACAGTAAAATCCTTAACATTTTCTTGTAAATTCGCACTACCCGGAATTTTATTGGCAATATTAATCGCTTCTTGCCAATTGCCATTTTTTAGGGTTTCTTCGGCTAAAGTCATGATTTTACTACCAATAGTGGTAATTTCTTTTTGTCCGGCATCTTTTAAATAACTCTCAGGAGAAAGTTTTTCAATTAACCCGGCCGCCTCTATCCAACTATCTAAACTGCTTTGGGCGATCAAAATTCTGGCTTTAGCTAATTTTTGGCTATCTTCACGGGTAATGGCAATCAAATCTGTTAGTGTTTGATATTTAGTGGTTGCCCAATAATTATTTCCTAAATTCAATAATAATGTTGCTTCTTTAAACGCCAAATTTAACTTTTCTTGGCGCATTAATTCCTCGGATTTTTGATAGGTTTGTTCCGCTTCATCCCAAATTTCACGCCATTGGTCAATGCGTTTGGAAACTTGAGCGGCAGCCGGGGTATGTTCGGGGGTTTTTTCGGCGGAGGCAATGGCTTCTGAAAGTTGTCCGGCTTGAAACATCTCCTCTGCCAAATTCAAAATATCCATTGACCATTTTTCAATTTGGCGATTAATTTCAGGACGTAGGGGATGATCTTTTGATAAACTATCAACTAAATCAATGGCAACCAATAGATCTTGAACAGTTTGTTTATTGGCGGCGGATTCTGCACAATATAACCGCAGGGAAGCCGAGGCTATGGGCCAGAAAATTTTAGGACAATTGGGTAAAGCGGGCAAACGGAACAACAGACTCATCGCTAAAACCCCAATCCCCCCCGGAACTAAAATCAACAGAGCCAAAACCAGGGGAACTAAATTAGCCGGAATGGTTTTGGGTAGAACAAAGCGTTTGCGTTTTTCGGGTTGAGGAGAAGATGACCCTTGAGATGGCTGATAAACAACAATCTGGCTGGCTGTTTCGGTTAATTCAGGGGAACTAGGAGTTTCATCAACCGTTGCTGGTTGGGTATTGCCAGTTTCCAAACTCGTGCAAAGTTCTTTGAGCCATTGGGCACGACTTTTTCTCACCAGGGAACGAATGGGAATTTGGGGTGAACTCCCTGAAGCAGTCGTGTTAGAAGATTGGCTTTGACTTTGTTCTTGTTGGTTTTCGCTCATCACAATTAACTCAAACAGCTTGAAGCAAACTAATATTTTACCCCCATTCAACGCCAGGGGTACACAAGGTGGTTCTTGGGTGTTATAGCATTACGGTGACTCAAACAGCAAGGGGATCAAGGAAGGGAAGGAGGGCCGGGGTTACTTAACGACTGTTATCCTTATATAATAGCCCTGTCCCTGCCCTCTAACCTATGGCTTCCCTTGCTCGAAAAAACCTATTTGAAGACATTCCCCGTTTTTTGGTCGCGCAAGCTGGGATTATGTTTGCTGTTAGTTTAGTAACTATTCAAAATGGAATTTTAACCGGGTTTATTCGGTCTTCTTCTATCTTAATTGATCACTCGAAAGCAGATTTTTGGATTGCTTCTAAGGATATGATTCACTTAGAGTTAACCATGCCAATTTCTTTAGAACGGATGACCCAATCCCAGACTGTTGAGGGCGTTGAACGAGCCGAAGCCTTTATTTTTAGAAATGCCCGTTGGCGTGATCCCTTAGAGAATAAAATTCATGCCGTTACCGTAGTAGGTTCCGACCCCGATGGAAAATTATTTTCTCCTTGGAATATTATTCAAGGAGATGCTAATACTTTAAAAAATCCCTATACAATTATGGTCGATGAGAGCAAATTAAATGCTCTGAAAATTAAAAATATTGGTGATATTGCTAAACTGGGAGGATTAGAAGCCAAATTAGGAGGAATTACCCAGGGAACCCAATCAATTGTAAGTAATAGTTTTATCTTTACTTCTTTAAAAAATGCTAATGCTTATGTTAATAGCCCCGTAAAAACTCAAACCCTGTGTCAACTTCAAAATGATGATTTACAATGTACTCAAAGTTATGAGGATCAATCTTCTACTCAAAAACCCGTTAATTCTCCGCCCCCAAGACCTTTAAATCTAGCTGATCCAATTACTTATGTTTTAATTAAAGCTAAACCCGATCAAGACTTAACCCAACTCCAGCAAAAACTAAAGCAAACTTTACCCAATGATGTTCAAGTTTTGAGCCGGGAAGAAATGTCAATGGTGATGCGAACCTTTTGGCAAAAACGCACAGGAGTCGGATTTGTTCTCAGTTTGGGGGCGGCGATCGGAGTATTAGTCGGGATGGTGGTAGTCGGACAAATTCTTTATTCTTCTGTCAGTGATCACTTAAAAGAATTTGGGACTCTAAAGGCGATGGGAGCCTCCGACTGGGTGATTTATGGAATTATTTTAGAACAGGCTCTCTGGATGGCAGTTTTAGGTTATATCCCAGGTATGGCCCTATGTTTTGGTGTTGCGTACTGGGCGGGTGCGACCCAGGGAATTTTGATTTTAATTACCCCGTTATCGGCTTTAGGGGTATTCGGGTTAACGGTGGTTATGTGTACCGGGTCGGCGTTTTTTGCTATTCAAAAAGTCACCAAAGTTGATCCGGCGATTGTGTTTAAAGCTTGATAGGATTGAGCTTTTGTTGCTCTGTTGAGTCAGATCATAGGCAATTGAGAACATTTAAGTTTAGAATGGTAATACTAAACTGTACAGGATAGTTAATGTTCAGTCTTCCTTCTCGGACAATCCCGGATTTATTCAGTAAACTGATAATAAGCCCTTGTAATTTAGTCTATTAGATCCGTCAATTTACGTCATAAGCCCACATCATAATTAATTTGGAACAATGATACCAACTGAAGTTAACGAGGCACAATCCACTATATCCCCCAAGGCTGCATACTATTCACCTAATACCAAAGTTAAGCCGATTGGAATTCAATCTTGTGGTGTGGAAATGGCTTATAAATCTGGACGACAAACTGTTAAAGTCCTGGAAAATATTAATTTTGAAGTCGAACAAGGTGATATTCAACTGTTAATGGGGCCAAGTGGATCGGGTAAAACCACATTGCTATCAATTATTGCGGGACTTTTAACCCCGACGGCTGGAAAGGTATTTTTATTAGGTGAAGAAATTACCAAATTGTCTCGGACTCAATTGGCAGAATTTCGTTTACATAATATTGGTTTTATTTTCCAAGGATTTAATTTATTTCCCGCTTTAACGGCTTTAGAAAATGTGGAATTAGCCCTTCACCTCAAAGGAATTAGGCGAAGAAATGCGAAAGAAGAGGCAAAAACTCGCTTAGAACAAGTTGGTTTACAGGATAAAATTCATCTGCTACCCCAGGATTTATCGGGTGGTCAAAAACAACGGGTAGCAGTGGCGCGAGCGTTAACAGGAGAGCCCCCCTTAATTATGGCTGATGAACCTACGGCGGCTTTAGATTCTACCAGTGGTAGGGGAGTAATTGATCTGTTAAAAACCTTAGCTAAACAAGGAAATACTACGGTATTAATAGTGACACACGATCCCCGAATTATGGATGTGGCTGATAGTATTTTGACCTTAGAAGATGGCAGGATTAAAAATTAAAATCCAAAGGTCAGTAAGCTGTTGTGCATTTAAACTGTATATTCCAGCGAGCGAGGACGCTCGCACTCCATAAGCTTCAAGATTTCTGCATGACCAATTTAGATGCTGAACAGCTTATCAACTTAATTTCCCCTTAGTGGCTCATCTGCTAAGGGGGTTTTTCTCATTTATCATCAGGGTTATAGAGGGTTTTTGTGAGACTTGACACTTTTAAACAGAGGAACGTATAATCAATAACACGGAATCCTAGTCAGGTTTATTCTAAAATATGACAACCTAAAATTTAAACACAAAATCACCTGAAAATTATGGCAACTACACCTCTAACTCCAAAAGTACAAGAAGAAATTACCAAACTTTCCCAAAAGTCTCAGAAATCAGAAACCTTTTCAAAAGATCAGGAACTTACTGAAAAGTATGACAGGATATTAAAGACACCCTCAGAAAAACCTTCAAAAATTCAACCACTTAAAATTCAAGACCTTAAAGAAGCGATATATGAACACTTTGGCGTTAAAAATACTGATGAATTAAAAAAATCAGAACGATTCAAAATGGCAACTGATGGGATGGATAAATTAAATTTCGGCGAAAAACAAACTTGGGAAAAATTATATCGTAAATGGATTGATATTTTACCCGATGAAACTAACGAAGAAGGCTATGGTTGTATTAATGGTAGTAACATTTTTAAATACTTTCGACCTTGGCAGGTTTTTAATTTAGACTCTAAGACGGCAACCCAAGATGATATTAAAACAGCTTTTCGTCAATTATCTAAAATTTATCATCCAGATAATCAAGAAACAGGCGATCGCAAAATATTTGAACGTCTAACGCAAATGTATAATAGTCTAATTGCGGCAATACCTAAAAAGTCTTAAGCAAACCTATCATAATCTAATACCAGAGGGATTTTAAAATGGCACTAGCAGATTTCTTTATTACTGAAGAAGATATTTTACAAGGTCTTGACTTACAAAAACCAGAATTAGAGCAAATAATATCAGCAATAGAAAAGGAGAAAGACAAGTTTGTCTGGGGAGAAGAAACACATTTTAGGTATGTCAATAAAAGTCAGAAAAAAAGAGATTTTTCTCGATTAGCTCTAATTGTTATAGGAGAATACTTTGAAACTGATCAGCGATCAGAGCAAGCCACAAAAGTTCTTGATTTACTGAAAAAAAATCAGTGAAGAAGAAAAGAAACAAATTGATCTTAAGATTGTAGAAAGCACCCTTTCAATTAAGTAAGTGGGTGGGAAAATCAACAAATATGTAACGAAAAATTAACTTTGTTGCTCCGAATAATTCAATCAGGAATTATTAAAACAGTTAAATGAATCTAACCAAAACCGGATTACCGTGAACAATTTCGGTTTCGCTTGGAGGTTAGAAGTGGTTGAAAGTTGGGTTGCGGAATATTAATCAACCAGAAACCCGGTTTCTAAGCCTAAAAATCATCCTGAAGACTGAGATAAATTGGGTGAGATTATGTTACTATTTTAACATATAAATAGAGTCTAAAAATAATTTAATGGATCAGCACTATGGCAACTAAAAAGCGTTATATCCCTTCCTAAGAATATCGTCAGATGTTAGTCCGTGATGGCGATCGCCGTTTTAAAGAATGGCATGACAAATTCTTGAAATATCAACAGCTATTTCTGGCAGATATGAACAAACGCAAAGTAGTATAATTTTTAGTTCACATTACTATTTTCGTATTTAATTTTAGGTGCTTAATCGCTTATTGTGATATTGGTCACATAATTTCTATGGAAACATCACTTCAGCAGACCTAAATCAATCACCCCCCAAATCGGGTAAACACGAGATGATAAAAGTGTCGAGTTCAAGGTCTTGCCATGATGCCCTACGTTAATCTTCTCCCCGGTGCGATTACTGAAATGGTTGCTTCTATCGCCGATAACCACTGTTTAACCCAAGCTGACCGCTACGGATTAATGGCCGCGATTTTGGACGATTCCTTACCCGAAGAAGAACGGATGTGTGTTGACCGGGTGTTACGGTCACTACTGCGCGGAAAAATTGCCATTGTGAATTAAGTCTGTTGCGATCGCCTCAATTTAAAACCATAACCCATATTTTGTGAACTCGACAAACTCACAATGGGGAATTAGGAATTACGAATGGGGAATTTTGCGATAAACTGATGACTGATGACTGATGACTGATGACTGATAATATGTTTCCGAGTTTTCTCCCTGAATCTGTACAGAAATTAACCGAAGCCACTTCCATCGCCTTCGCTCAAAATCTCAGATGTGAACCCATTTCTACTCCTTTACGAGAGCAACCGATTCAAACCACTTATATTCGTCAAGGTCAGGGGGGAACCCCGATTTTATTAATTCATGGATTTGATAGTTCTGTCTTTGAATATCGGCGATTATTACCATTATTAGCCACAGAAAATGAAACTTTTGCCGTGGATATTTTAGGGTTTGGATTCACAGAACGGGGAACAGAATTTAAGTTAAATCGCTCGGAAATAGCCACTCATTTATATTCATTCTGGCAAGATTTAATTAATCAACCTGTGATTTTGGTTGGGGCTTCCATGGGGGGTGCAGTTGCCTTGGATTTTACCCTATTGTATCCTGAAGCGGTGAAGTCTCTGGTATTATTAGACAGTGCTGGTATGAAACCAGGGCCAGTCATGGGTAAGTTTTTATTACCGCCTTTTGATTATTTAGCTACGGAATTTTTAAGGAATCCTAAAGTTCGTCAAGCGATTAGTGAAAGTGCTTATTTTGATAAAACTTTTGCGTCTGTCGATGCTCAAATTTGTGCCGCCTTGCATTTAGAAATTATGGGTTGGAATCAAGGCTTGATTAGGTTTAGTAAAACCGGGGGATATGGAAATTTTGGTAAGCAATTGAATAATATTCAACAACAAACCTTGATTTTATGGGGAGATCATGATAAGATATTAGGAACTAAAGATGCGTATAAATTTGAAAAAGCTATTCCCCACTCTCAATTGATTTGGGTTAAAAACTCCGGTCATGTTCCCCATTTAGAACAACCCCAAACCACGGCACAATATATTTTAGATTTTGTGAAAAATTAAACCTTGTAGGGGCGGGTTATTCAATAATATTGAATACTCTCAAAAGAACTCAATAAACCTGCCCTTTTTTTCCTAATGGCTACTGCTATACATTAAAACAGGGTGAAATCTACTGATATAGGCGATAAAAAATTAATGTTTAATCAAAATAAAACCGAATTAAGACGTTTATTAATTAAACAACGTCGTTCAATTGCAACCAGAGAATATCAGGAAAAAAGCGATCGCATTTGTCAAAACTTACAAAAAAATCTCCTATTTGAACAAGCAAAAACAATTTTATCCTATTTCAGTTTTCGCCAAGAACCCGATTTAAGTTTATTATTGAATAACACCGATAAAAAATGGGGGTTTCCCCGTTGTGTTGAACAATCTTTAAGCTGGCATTATTGGCAACATGGGGAAACCTATGATATTAATAGTTATGGTATTATTGAACCCGATGCTAATTTAATGCAACTACATCCGAGTGAAGTTGACTTAATCTTAGTACCATCCGTTGCTTGTGATCCTCAAGGATATCGGTTAGGATATGGAGGTGGATTTTATGACCGAATGTTAAGTCTATCCGAATGGAATTTAATTCCGACGGTGGGAATTATTTTTGATTTTGCTTATGTTCCTCAATTACCAATTGATGCTTGGGATAAACCTTTAAACGCGGTTTGTACAGACTCTCAATTTATTAATGTTTCCTATTGTTTACCCGCTTAATTAACTTGAACAGTAAAACCATAAAAACAGTAATTATTTATATTATTCTTGGAATAATTGCCGTATTAATGCTATTTCCTCTGGTTTGGTTAGTCAGTACCGCCTTTAAATCTCCCAGTGAAAATATCTTTCAATTTCCACCCCAATTTATTCCCCGTCAACCGACATTTCAGAATTTTATTAAGGTCTGGCAAACTAATCCTTTTGGGCGGTATTTATTTAATAGTTCTTTTGTCGCCCTATTAACAGTTAGTTTAAATTTATTATTTTGTTCCTTAGCCGCCTATCCCCTAGCGAGATTAAACTTTAAAGGCAGAGATGGCATTTTTACAGCCATTATTGCCACCATCATGATTCCTTTTCAAATTGTGATGATTCCCTTGTATATACTAACCGTACAATTAGAATTAAGAAATAGTTATTTGGGAATTATTTTTCCCAGTATTGCCTCGGCATTTGGTATATTTCTGTTAAGACAAGCCTTTCAAAGTGTCCCTAAAGAGTTAGAAGAAGCCGCTAGAATTGATGGCTGTTCAGAATTAGGAATTTGGTGGAATGTGATGATACCTGCGGTTAAACCCGCCTTAATTACCCTAGCAATATTTGTGTTTATTGGGTCGTGGAGTGACTTTCTCTGGCCCCTATTAGTTTTAGACCAACCGGACTTCTATACAATGCCTTTAGGAGTAGCAACCCTAGCCGGAACATTCTCCCTCGACTGGCGATTAATTGCGGCGGGCTCTGTAATTTCTATTGCCCCCGTTTTGCTATTATTCTTAATATTACAACGCTATATTGTACCCACAGATGCCGGGTCAGGGGTAAAAGGGTGAATTACGAATTACGAATTACTAGATTCGTTTCAATCCCTGATAGGGATTATAGGTGATTTCAACCAGGTTATCGGCAAAAACCAGATCAATTCATCATCTCAATTCTGGCTCGTAACCCACTGCGGGTTAACTGTTGTAATAGGTAATTTGCCCGATATTGATCTCGAAACGCCCCCGCCTGCACCACAGAGCGCCCCTGTACCACCGTTGTAAACGCTTCGGGGACAACCGACCGCACACGGCGCAGGTCTGCATCACTACCACTTTCCACCACCACCCGATAGCGTAACCCCAAAGCCATCGGACTCAGAGGGATATTCCCCAAATTCCCACTCGCCACCTCATTTGGGAGTAAACCCCCCCCCGACCCAATCGGAATATCCGGCCCTGGAACCGCTAAAATCCCGATAGAGGCTACGGAAGTCGGTTGAGCTTGGGGCGGTTGAGTAATTGCTTGGGGGGTTTGGCGGGGTTGGGTACGGGGGGGAACCGGAACCGAGGCCCGACGACCCAAAATCAAATCGGAAACCACTGGAACTAATAATCCCAGCACCCGGTCACCGGAACTCTGGGGTCTGGGGGCAGGTTGGGGGGGTAAACGGGAAGACTCCGGGGGGGGAACCGGAATCGGAATGCTGTTAGGGTTAGCCGGATTGGATTCTGGAAGATAGACCGGAAGGGAAGAAGCCGTATTAATTGGGGTCATGGTGCTAGGATCATTGGCCACCACCGTCCGAGACCCTGGGCTGCTGGTAGGGTTCGAGAGTTGACGGGCTAGGGGAGATGTCCCCGCCATGGTCGTTTGGTAGGGGGACAGTTGAATTGGCCCAATAATTTTGTTGGCCGCCAGTTGATTCCCATAGGCCAGGATTTGTTGACCCTTTGTGCCGTTATTGAGATCATAACGACCATTATTACGAATCACGTTTCCTCCGGGTTCCTGGGTATTTCCTAAGTCTGGTAAGGATTCAGCGATCGCTACAATTCCATCCCGTTGATTTCTTTCAATTTGATTATTTCTTAAAATCGGTCGAGCATTCGCTTGAATTACAATCCCGTCTTTATTATAAAAAACCCGATTTCCAATCACAAAAGGGGCGGCATTTTGAGAAATATTAATCCCAAATCCGGTATTCTGAAACTCATTATTTCTGATTTCTGGGCGAGAATTTCCATAAATCGTAATTCCATTCGCCCCATTTTGAATAAAAGAATTATCTTGAATAATTGGCGCACTAATTCCGACAATAGAAATCCCATCATGGCTATTTCCAGTAAACGTATTTTGAGAGACAATTAAAGAACTCGATTCGATCCAAAGTCCATAACCTCGCTCGTTAGGATTAGTAATTGTGACGCCACTAATTCTGGAGCTATTTGCCCCCAACATCGTAATATTTTGTTGAGCCGAAGTCTTGCTGGTGTAAAAGCCGCCCCCCGTGATGATCACATCTTTTCCCTTGGTATTGGGATTTCCCTGAAGGGTGACATTATTATGTAAAATAATCGGGAATTGTTCTCCCGTTTGACTGCTATAGGTTCCCGGCGCTAAAATAATTGCCGTATTTGAGGGCGCCATACTTACGGCTTTTGTAATTGTTTTGAACGGGGATTGTTGTGTCCCTTGTCCCCCATCATTTCCCAGGGTAGAACTTACATAAATCACCGGAATAGAACGATTATTAGTCGCTGGGGCCATTTGTTGATTTCTAGGGGGAATGGCTAACCCGCAGAGGGGGTTAAATAGTCCTAATCCCAAACTGATTAATAAAAATGGCGAAAAAGATCGCAGTACCATTAATGAAAATGGAGAAGTCAATGCGATCGCAGTTCGGGGAAAAGATGAACCAAGTTGAGAAATATCAGATAACCTTGTCATTGTTGGGGGGGGGGAGATAAAACTGATATTGATTAACCGTTGTTGCGCTTCAGCGCATCTTCTCATTAATTATGGATGTGCTGAAGCACTACAACCGGGAGGAGAAATTCAAGGAGTCTGACGGACTGAATTTAGTTTAAAATGTCATTTGCGTCAAATCAGCCTCAATTTTACCTTAAACTTAACATTTTGGCTGTTAAGAATTTTGAACCTTGTTCACACGCACCCAGCATTAAAATCGAACTGGGGGAATTATACCCCGAATCTCACCAAATTACACAACAGAGGAACATTGAATGGATCAACAATACACTCCCCTAGCACAGCCGATTCTTTATCGGATTTTAGATGCTAACCTAGACCGCACCCGGGAGGGCTTGAGAATTATCGAGGAGTGGTGTCGGTTTGGGTTAAATAGTGGGGAACTCGCGGAAGAATGTAAACATCTGCGCCAAGAAATCGCCCGTTGGCATACGATGTCCTTACGTTCCTATCGTAATACCACTGATGATCCTGGCACAGAATTAACCCATCCCCAAGAAGAACAACGGTCAGGTATTGAACAACTGTTACAAGCCAATTTCTGTCGGGTACAAGAAGCCTTAAGAGTGCTTGAAGAATACGGGAAATTATATCATCCCGAAATGGGGCGCACCTTTAAACAAATGCGCTATCAAGTTTATACCTTAGAAAG
The DNA here is from genome assembly GCA_003609755.1 of Planktothrix agardhii NIES-204. Taxonomy (NCBI): domain Bacteria; kingdom Bacillati; phylum Cyanobacteriota; class Cyanophyceae; order Oscillatoriales; family Microcoleaceae; genus Planktothrix; species Planktothrix agardhii. The sequence continues at coordinate 3,103,437 of AP017991.1, read as the reverse complement.
CCGTTTACTCGCCCATGAACGTCATAAGGTTTTACAAAATTCCTATCTCTATTTAGTTACTTCCCCCGGGGAAAAATTATTCGCCATTGTCGAAGCAGCCCTACAAGGAGGATTAACTTTAGTTCAATATCGGGATAAGACTTCTAATGACGAAATTCGATTAAAAACTGCACAGAAATTATGTCAACTCTGTCATCGCTATGATGCTTTATTCTTAGTTAATGATCGGGTCGATCTTGCCGTCGCCGTTGACGCCGATGGAGTTCATTTAGGCCAAGACGATATCCCGATTCAATTAGCCCGACAAGTCCTTGGCCCTCAACGATTAATTGGTCGTTCTACCCATAGTCCTGAAGACATGAAACGAGCCATTCAAGAGGGTGCAGATTATATCGGGGTCGGCCCGGTTTATGAGACTCCTACCAAGGCAGGGAAGGCGGCTGCGGGCTTAGAATATGTTCGTCATGCGGTTAAAAATTCTACCCTTCCTTGGTTCGCTATTGGTGGAATTGATATGAATAATTTTGATGATGTGATGGCGACCGGGTGCGAACGGGTTGCCGTTGTACGTTCGATTATGAACGCTGAACAACCTACTTTAGTCACTCAATATTTTTTATCCCAATTGCATCGGGTTAGAAACCTCCGCACCCACAAAGTTTTACCTAATTAACCGAAAATTAAGCATGAAAGAAACAATGACGGTTAAAGTTAATGGGGAATTAAAAACCTGTTCTTCGGGGTTAAAACTTCCCCAGTTTTTACAAGAACAAGGTTTAAATTCTCGTTTAATTGCCATAGAATATAATGGTGAAATTCTCCATCACCAATTTTGGGAAACTACCGAAATCCAACCTGGGGATATCTTGGAAATAGTAACTATTGTTGGCGGGGGATAATTTACTATTACCTATTACCTATTACCCATTCCCCATTCCCTACTTGTAAGGTTTTATTCTTAATAATCCTTGGGTGGGACTGAATAAAAATACTAGGATAAATAGACTCGATGTTACTAACACAATGGCTGGGCCGGAAGGGAGGTTATAAAAGTAACTGAGGTACATTCCGCTAATACTGGAAATTACCCCAATTATTACTCCTAATATCATGACTAAATGCAGACGTTCTACTAATAAATAAGCTGTGGCTGCGGGAGTAATTAATAGGGATAATACTAGGATAACACCGACGGCTTTTAAACTGGCAACAATGGTTAAGGCAATTAATCCCATTAATCCTAAATTGAGCAGATTAACGGGTAAACCTGTGGCTTCTGCACCCAGGGGATCGAAGGTATAAAACAGTAGTTCTTTATAGATTAAGGTGACTACTGTTAGGATAATCATAGCAATAATAAATGTATCCCTAACATCCTCTCCTGTTACTCCGAGAATATTACCAAATAGAAAATGATTTAAGTCAATTTTATTGTCTTTTTGAACTAAAGTAATTAAGGTTATTCCTAAAGCAAAGAAGGCAGAAAATACTATTCCCATCGCGGCATCTTCTTTAATTCGGGAATAGGTTCTAATAATATTCATGCAAATTGTACTTATAATCCCAGCAATAAAAGCCCCGATAAAGATATTAGCATTGAGGATAAATGCGATCGCTAAACCGGGTAAGACCGAATGACTAATGGCATCTCCTAATAATGCCAGTCGTTGCACCATTAAATAGCTACCGACAACGGCACAAATAATACCAACTAAAATCGCTACGGTTAGCGATCGCTGCATAAAACTATACTGCAAAGGTTCAATAAAAAGATTAATCATCTGATTTAAACTCACAAAAGAAATTAGATTATTTTTATATCCTCCATGATCTAGGGCTGTTTCATTTTTGATCACAAACTTGTGTGACCTCTCCCCCAACCCCTCTCCTACAAGGAGAGGGGAGAATAATTCTTCTCCCCCTTCCCTGCGAGGGAAGGGGGTCGGGGGGTTAGGTCTTAAACGAAGGAAAAATGAAACAGCCCTGCTATAATCAAGGGGGAATCATATTAAGCAACAGGAGCGCGTTCAGGAACAATAAAGGTTCGCTCCCCCGATAATTCAAAGACTTCATGAACCGCTTTTAAGGCTTCTATGCCTTGGTCTTCATCCACTAAACAACTGACTTTAATTTCAGAAGTAGCAATCATAGAAATATTAATATTTTTATTAGCTAAAGCCTCAAACATTTTAGCAGCCACCCCCGGATGATTTAACATTCCTGAACCCACCACACTCAGTTTAGCAATGGATTTATTCACAACAATTTCACCACAGCCTAATTCAGATACGGCTTGTTCTAAAATTTGTTGAGATTCATCGGCGTCTCCCTGGGCAACGGTAAAGGCAATATCTCTAGTTAAAATCCCATTAATTTGATGACAGCGTTGGGATTGAATAATCATATCCACACTAATATTATGGTTGGCTAAAAGGGAGAATATTCTTGCCGCCATCCCCGGACGGTCAGGAATATAACGAACGGCTAAACGGGCTTGTTTAACATCTAATGCCACCCCACGCACGGGGGGTAAAGATTGATCAAGTTGGGTTTTTTCTAATGTAGAATTACCGGATTTTTTTTCGGAAATATTCACCTCACAGGATTGACATAAAGCCGCCACAGCCCGTTGACAATCTTGGGCGGCAATGACGCAACTAACTTTAACTTCGGAAGTCGAAATCATCTGAATATTAATTCCGGCTTCGGCGAGGGTATTAAACATTTGAGAGGCAACTTTCGGGCGACCAATCATTCCCGCCCCCACAATACTAACCTTAGCAATGGGACTATCATCGACCGTGACTTCTGCATTACCAATATCGGAACTATTGGGTTTTCCTAAAGCGGGTAATAAGGCATCAGCAACGGCGATCGCTTTAGTAAAATATTTCCGTTCTACAGTAAAGGTAATATCATTAATATTGCCTTCGTGAATTGATTGAATAATCAGATCAACATCTAAATTCTGTAAGGCAATTCCGCCGAATAATTTAGCCGCAATTCCGGGGCGATCGGGTATTCTTAATAAAGAAACCGATGCCTGATCCGTATCAAATTCGACTCCATCTACCGGACGAGCTAATTCTAATCCTTCTAGGGGTCGAGGCTGGGATTTTGGAGGAATAACTTTTGTTCCTGGGTCATCTGTCCAACTGGAACGAACTACTAAAGAAACCCCATAATTTCGGGCTATTTCTACGGCGCGAGGATGCAAAACTTTTGCCCCCAAACTGGCAAGTTCTAACATCTCATCACAGGTAATTTCTGTCATCAATTGAGCATTAGGAATTAAGCGGGGATCGGTGGTTAAAATCCCTGGAACATCTGTATAAATTTCACATAAATCCGCTTTTAAAGCCGCCGCTAAAGCCACCGCCGAGGTATCAGAACCGCCCCTTCCTAGGGTAGTAATTTCTAAATCATCTTGACTACTAACCCCTTGAAATCCGGCGACAACTACCACTTGTCCTTGATTTAAGTGACGTTCTATCCGTTCAGTTTCAATATTTAAAATTCGGGCGCGAGTGTGTTCGGCTTCGGTGACAATTCCCACTTGAGCGCCTGTTAAAGAAATTGCAGGTTGTCCTAATTCCTGCAATGCCATACTGAATAAAGCAATACTGACTTGTTCTCCGGTTGAGAGTAACATATCCATCTCTCGACGGTTAGGAATCGGAGAAATTTGTTGAGCTAAACTAACTAATTGATCAGTGGTTTTTCCCATAGCAGAAAGAACGACAACCACTTGATGATCTTGGGCTGTTTTTAACACCCTTTGAGCAACAGATTGAATGCGTTCAACGGAACCCACAGAACTACCACCGTATTTTTGAATAATTAGCATATTAACTTCAGAGTTAGCAATTGGGATTTGACAATTAAACTAATTTAAGATTAGGCTGAATCAACCTATTGTATTCTACAGGAAAATAGGATAAAATCATCCTCAAGTTTTGAAAAATATTTTAGGGAATGTTGACATAAAGGAGATGGAAGTTGGGATTTGGGATGTTAATATCATAGCACAGAGAAAGGGAAACCCCGATCTTTTCATGATCTAAGTTGCCAAATGTTGATATTTTTTATATAATTCATCTACTCTGACTGAGGTTTTTCTGTTTTAGTATTTTAGAGGCAACATTATTAATTTTGAATACCCAATGTTTCAAAAACTTCCCCTTCGCTTTATTTTAATTGTTCCATTTGTCTTACAAATTTTTGCTGCGGTTAGTTTGACGGGATATTTGTCTCTAAGAAATGGTCAAAAAGCGGTAAATAATTTAGCAAGCAAGTTACAGAATGAAGTCAGTAGTCGCATTTATCAACACTTAAATAGTTATCTTTCTATTGCACCACAACTAAATCAAATCAATGCTAATGCGATCGAAACAGGAATCCTTGATCCCGATAATTTAACTCAACTCGTACAGTTTTTTTGGAAACAGCGAGTTACTTTTGATATTGGTTATGTATTATTAGGAACACCGACGGGAATTTTTTCTAGTGTTGGTAATTATTTTGGAGATCAAAGAATTACCTTCGATACTACTGACCTCCAAAATTATGGCAATTCTTTGATGCACACTTTTGAAATCAATACTCAGGGAAAACCATCAAAACTCATCTTAAAAAGCCAGAAAGATCATTTTTTTAAAAAAGAAGGATGGTATGCCGCCGGAGCCCAATTAGAAAAACCCACCTGGAGTAAAGTTTATAACTGGGAAGTTGAACCCTTTCCCCTTTGTATTGCGGCTAGTCATCCCTTATTTGATGATAATAAAAAATTAACTGGTGTCTTGGGTGTAGAAATGCGCTTATCCGAAGTGAGTAATTTTTTAGAACAATTGAAAGTTAGTCCTTCCGGTCAAACTTTTATTATAGAACGGAATGGATTACTAATTGCTAGTTCTGGTGATCAAAAACCTTTTATAATTAAACCTGGACAAAAACCGCAAAGATTAAAAGCCATAGATAGTCAACAACCTTTAATTAAAGCCACAGCAAATTATTTAGAATCACAGATTAAAGATTTTCAAACTATTGAAACAACTCAAAATCTCAAATTTTCTTGGAATAATTATCAACAATTTGTGGAAATTACCCCTTGGCGAGATCCATTAGGGTTAGATTGGTTAGTGGTTGTGGTGGTTCCACAATCGGATTTTATGGCAGAAATTGATAGGAATACTCAAACCACAATTTTACTTTGTTTGGGAGCATTAATATTAGCAACTATATCGGGAATTTATACCACTCGTCGAATTACTCAACCGATTTTACACTTGAGTGCTGCATCAAAAAATATTGCCAAAGAAGCTGAACAAGGGTTTAGAGGTGACTTAGTTAAACCTCGAGTAGAAGAACCCACAATTAAAGAATTAGGAATTTTAGCCCATGCTTTTAATCAAATGATTCAACAGTTACAAGATGCTTTTGTTAGCTTAGAACAGGCAAATAAAGCCCTAGAAAAACGGGTAGAAGAACGGACAATTGAACTGAAAACCGCCAAGGAAAAAGCTGACGCTGCTAATCAAGCAAAAAGTGAATTTTTAGCTAATATGAGCCATGAGTTACGCACTCCCTTAAATGGAATTTTGGGTTATGCTCAAATTTTACAACAATTAGAGCCTCTGACGGCTAAAGGACAGAAAGGGGTAGAAGTTATTCAACAATGTGGGTATCATTTATTAACCCTGATTAATGATGTTTTAGATCTATCCAAAATTGAAGCTCGCAAAATGGAACTTTACCCCTCGGATTTTCATTTTCCGGCATTTTTAGAAGGGGTAGTCGAAATGTGTAATATCAAAGCTGAACAGAAAAAAATTAAGTTTAATTATCGACCTCAAGAGGGTCTTCCAATTGGAATTAAAGCCGATGAAAAACGTCTGAGACAAGTATTAATTAATTTATTGGGAAATGCAATTAAATTTACGGATCAAGGCAGTGTAACCTTTTCAATCCAAGCTATATTTATCCCAAAATCTTCTATATGTCGCCTAAATTTTCAAATTAAAGATACTGGAATCGGGATGAGTTCAGAACAATTATCCCGAATTTTTATGCCATTTGAACAAGTAGGAGAAATAAAAAGAAACACGGAAGGAACAGGTTTAGGATTAGCGATTAGTCAACAAATTGTTTCCTTAATGGGAAGCCAACTTCAGGTACAAAGTCAAGAAGGAGAAGGGAGTATTTTCTGGTTTGATGTGGAATTATCAGAAGCCAAAGAATGGGCAAATACCTCTCGTAATATTCAAAAAGGAAACGTTACCGGATATCAAGGAGAACAAAAAACTATTCTAATTACTGATGATAATTTGGCAAATCGTTCTGTGATTATAAATTTATTAGAACCGATTGGATTTAAAGTTATAGAAGCCAATAATGGTCAGGAAGGATTGCAGCAAGCGATCGCAATTCTCCCCGATTTAATTATTACTGATTTAGTCATGCCTGTGATGGATGGATTTAAGTTTATTAATCTGTTGCGCCAATCGCCAAAACTAAAAGATATTATGGTGATTGCTTCCTCTGCTAGTGTATTTGATAGCGATCAACACCGCAGTTTAAATGCCGGAGCGGATGGGTTTTTACCTAAACCAATTTCAGCCGATTTATTACTGGATTTATTGCAAGTTCATCTAAAATTAGAGTGGATTTATATTTCCTCTGACCCTCTCGTTAAAAATCTGAATCAATCCGTAGATACTCAACCAGAAAATCCGAAAATTCCGGTTGAAATCCTATCCAGATTATATGAATTAGCTCAAGAAGGGGATGTAGATGGTATACTAGCGGAGGTAGCTCTGATTGAAACGAGTCATCCAGTTTATTCTGCCTTTACTCAACAAGTAATCCAACTTACAGAAAACTTTCAACTCAAAAAGCTGCGAGAGTTGTTGAGTCAAACCCTCAGCCAATCTTAAACCCTGGATATTTCTCATACAATTCAAATAAAATTCCCAACTTTTATCTATGCAAGACCTTGGTTTTATCTTAATTGTTGATGACAATCCCACTAATTTAGCCGTTTTATCCCAAACTCTAAAAAGTGCAGGATTTGCTGTGCGAGTAGCTGAAGATGGAGAAAGCGCTTTACAATTAGTTGCACGGAAACCACCCGCCCTAATTTTATTAGATGTACAAATGCCTGGTATTGATGGGTTTGAAACTTGCAAAAAATTAAAAGCTGATCCAAAAACCCAAGCAATTCCGATTATTTTTTTAACGGCTTTAACGGATGTTCAAAATAAAGTCAAGGGACTTTCTTTGGGGGCGGTTGATTATATTTCTAAACCCTTTGAACAGGAGGAAGTTTTAGCTAGGGTGCGGGTGCATTTACAACTCAAAAATTTGACGGAAAACCTAGAACAACTGGTTGCGGAAAGGACGGCAGTTTTAGAACAAGCTCAAGTTCAATTAGTTCAACAAGAAAAACTTTCAACTCTCGGACAATTAGTGACAGGAATTGCCCATGAAATGAATAATCCGATTAGCTGTATTGTCAATAATATTCCTCCGGCTCAGGAATATATTCTCGATATAAATCATATTTTAACTTTATGTCAAAGCCATTATGATCAGCTACCAAAACCCATACAAAAAGCGATAATTGCAACGGATTTAGATTTTGTTTTGGATGATTTAAACAAACTGCTGAATTCCATAAGATTAAGCACTGATCGAATTCAAGATATTTCAATTTCTTTAAGGAATTTTGCCCGTTCTGATGCCTCAATTAAGGTTTTATTTGATATTCATAAAAGTATTGATAGCACTCTGTTAATTTTGAGTCATCGCCTCAAGCCATTAGGAGAAAGAGCCGCTATTCAATTAGTTAAAGAATATGGTGATTTACCGCTTATTGAATGTTATCCTGGTCAACTGAATCAAGTCTTTATGAATATTTTAGCAAATTCTATTGATGCGATTGAAGAAGCGGGTAAAAATGGAGAATTTGATCATCATATTCCTATAATTAAAGTTGAAACTACACAACCCGATTCAAAATCAGTTTTAATTAAAATTTCTGATAATGGAATTGGCATGACCAAGGAAATTAGTCAGCGAATTTTTGAACCTTTATTTACTACAAAACCTGTCGGTCAAGGAACTGGATTAGGATTACTAATTGTTAATCAAATTATTGAAAGACATCATGGTAAACTCAATCTATATTCAACACCAAGAGAGGGAACAAAATTAGAAATTATACTTCCTTTGAATGAGCAACAGGCAATAGACAGGATATAAAATATTAATATTGGCTTTGTTCCTACCTCTTTAAATTCAGAATTTCTGGTGCAGTAGATAGGGTTTCTGCGGCGGTTTTCAACAGTTCAAATTCCGAAGCACTCCAAAGATGAGGAAATCGACAATGATGAGCAATTAATAAACCCCAGAGTTCGTTATCAACAATCACAGGAACAACTAAATTAGCCCGCACATAAATACTGCGTAAAAAGTTTTGATGACAGGGATGAATAGCTGCGGTTTCAATATCGGAGATCGCTCGAATTCTTCCCTGTTGATACAATTGAGCATATTCCTGATTAAAACAATCATCTGCACCCGTAGAACCATAGATTGAGAAGATTGGTTGACTCGAAGATTCAAAGGTAACTTGTCCTTTCCATTGATAATAAAGATAATATAAAATTACTCGATCACATTGCAGTTGAGTTCTGAGTTTATCCAATTCTGTTTGGACTAAAATATCTCGTCCCATACTGTTTTTTAACCGCAGTGCAAACCGTTGTAAACCGGGATCACCTGAATCGGGTTGATTTTCTCGATCTTCGATACTATTGAATCCGTTAGGGGTTGGAAAAGAATTCATGTAGAACCAGTAAAATCATATTTCAGTTGAAAATTATATCATAAACTGATAATATTAAGCTAATGAATCAGCGAACTTGAATTAAATTTTAGCTTTTCTTTAGATTTATAACTTATGCTAACAGCCGAACAACAAAGGGAATTATTGATTAAATTAGCTGAATCAATTATCGGGTTAGGAATTCAATTTTTAATGGCAATTCTGATCCTGTTAATTGGTTTATGGGCGGCAAAATTTATCCAAAATCTCAGTAAACATCTGATGATCAAGGCTCAACTAGAGCCAACTCTAATTAGATTTTTTGTCAACTTAATTTATATTGCCATTGTTACCTTTGTAAGTTTAGCAGCACTGGGACAACTGGGAATTAAAACCACATCATTTATTGCGGTTTTAGGCGCTGCTGGGTTAGCTATTGGTTTAGCTTTGCAGGGGTCTTTATCTAATTTTGCTTCGGGTGTATTTATGATAGTTTTTCGCCCGTTTAAAGTCCATGATTATATTGAAGGTGGGGGAGTAGAGGGAATAGTTGAGGAAATCCAAATTTTTACTACCCTGTTAAAAACACCCGATAATAAAACAATTATTATTCCCAATAGTAAACTCTACGGGGATAAAATAGTAAATCACTCAATTCAACCTATCCGTAGGGTTGATATTAAGTTGAATTTAAGTTATAATACGGATCTGGATCAAGTTAGAGAACTTTTTACTAATTTAGTTCAAACTGATCCACGGGTTTTATTAGAACCGATACCCGATATGGAGATTCAGGAAATAGCTGCGGGTGGGATTAAAACATTATTAACGGTTTGGGTGATTAATTCTGACTATTTTCGGGTACGTTCTGATCTGAATCAAAGCCTGAAACAGATGTTAGATGGGAGTGAGATTCAATTGGTTTGATCCCTTTGTTGTTAAGGTACGATCGCCAAAATTAGAATTATTTGTGTTATAACTACTCATAAGAGTTAGGCATAAAATATGGCATCCGACTTAGATCGTGGAATCATGAAATTTAAAGGGGCGGACAGTCCCACGGCAATTATTATTTCTTCTGTGCTGGTTTTGGGAGGTATCGGCGTTCTAGTTTGGTGGGCAATGCAAACAGCCTATTCTCTGTCTTGATCAGGAACTATAACGGATATTGATATTAATAAATCAATCTCCATTACTATTTTAGCAACTGGGTTTCTAACAGAAATCCGGTTTTTTTTTAATAATAACTGTTGGAAACGGGTTATATTAAGATCAATAGGTGCGATTAATCTTCGTCGTAAATCTAGGCAAGGAAAGCAAAACAGTATGTTTGAAATTAAACAAGGGTTATTTCAGTTTGAGTTTATGGATAATCACGGGATTTTAGGGGTTTCCCTAGAAGCCGAATTTGACGATATCCGCAAACGCTATATGCAGATCGCCCGTCGTTTGCATCCTGATACCTGTCCCTTTGAGAACCCCCAAGATCGTGATTTAGCCAAGCAATTGTTAGCTAAATTAGTCAGTCCGGCCTATAATCAGTTTTCTAAGGAAGCTGAACGTAAGGAATATACACTGCTATTAAAAACCATTGGCGATCGCATTGTCAAAGAACAGCATCACCTCAAACCTCAAACAGAAGCCGGTCAAAAACTTCTCCAAGCCTCCGATTATCAAAATGCCTATGAAAGCGCAATTAAAGCCTTAGCAAAACATCAATATGAATCCCCTGAAAAAGTCTTAGATATTACGGGTCAAATTAGTGATTTAAACCTGGTTTACTTGCTTCGTAAAAATCAAAAAAGTGCCGCGTCTCCATCTCCTAAAGTTCCTGAAACAACTCCCACCCAGCACTCAGCAATACCTAAAAAAGATTCCTTTGTTGAACAAGCCTGTCACCGTGCCGAACAGTTAATGGCTAGTCAAAACTATACCCAAGCGGCTTCAGAATTAAAAGACGCCATTAAACGGGAACCTGATAATAGTCATTGTCATGGTTTATTAGGGTTAGTTTATTTAAAACAAAATCAACCCAAACTAGCTACTCCCCATATTAATCGGGCTTTACAACTTGATCCCAAACAACCCCAAGCCCTAGAAGCTAAAAAAGAACTAGAAAAGTCCACAACTTCAGCCGGGACAAAATCCAAAACTGGTCAACAAACTGCTAAAAAGTCCGATAAATCCTCCGGTGGTGGGTTATTTGGTGGGCTATTTGGCGGGAAGAAAAAATAAAAATTATCGCCAGTTAGTTTCTGATACAGGGAAAATAGCCGAATATTTATTTTTCCCCCACTGGTTCTGGGCAACATTGATTATTATAGTTTCTAGTTTAATTTTTTGGGTGAGTTTGAATATTGCCTATGGCTCCAATGATTAAAAATCACAGTTTTAATTAATTTTTAGTTTGTGGGTAACAGAATAGGGTATCGTAGGGAAAGTTACAAATTTATCGGTTTGTAACTCTATGTTAATTCTTAATTCTCAAGTATGGTTTATCAACCCCCGTCGGGTGCGCGAGATTTACTTCCCCTCGATGTTGCTCAAAAAATTTGGATTGAAAGGCGCTTACAACAGGTGTTTCACCTTTGGGGCTATCATCGAATTATTACCTCCACTTTAGAACGGTTGGACACCCTCATGGCTGGAGGTGCGGTACAACCCTCAACCGTCATTCAACTGCAAGATGCTGAAAATCAGGGTCTAGGACTGCGCCCCGAATTAACCGCATCCATCGCCAGAGCCATTGCGAGTCGTATGGGCAAACTACCATCATGGCCCCAACGCCTCTATTACAGTGCCAATGTCTTCCGTAAAGGCAAAGCCCTTGACCACGGACAACAGTTAGAATTTTATCAAGCGGGTGTGGAACTTTTGGGCGCTGGTGGGTTACGCGCTGATTCAGAAATTCTGTTATTGTTGCGGGACTGTCTGCAAACCTTGGGGCTAAATAATGCCGATTTAATTATCGGAGAAGCGGGTTTAACTCAATCGTTATTATCACCTTTTCCTGCTAAAGAACGGGAAAAAGTTAGAACTGCGATCGCTAATTTAGATAGAATTGGTTTAGAATCCCTATCACTTTCTTCGGAACTTAGAGAGCGAGCGTTATTTTTATTTGATTTACGCGGTCGTCCCGAAACAGTATTATCCCAAGTTTCTCAACTAGATTTAGATTCTTTCCAACGGCAAGCAGTTAATAACCTAAAATCCTTAATGGAATTATTGCACAAATGTTGGGAAAATTCTGAAGTTCAACCCTCAATTACCCTGGATTTAAGTTTAGTTCAAACCTTTGATTATTATACCGGAATTGTGTTTATTGCCGTGAGTGATACCGCATCTGGAGCAAGGGTATTGGGACAGGGAGGCCGTTATGATCAACTACTAGGACTGTATCATCCCCAAGGACAAAGCGAACCGGGAATTGGGTTTTCTTTGAATACTGAAAACCTGCATCAAGTATTATTAGGACGGGGTGAACTCCCCCATCAAACCCCCGCCAGCGAATGGTTAGTGGTGGCGCAAACTCCCGAAGCATATGCAGCCGCCTTTGCCTATGCCAGTCAGTTAAGGTGTTCTGGTGATTTATTACGGGTGGAAGTGGAGTTAGGACATCGGGAAACCCCCGAAGATATCCGCGACTATGCTCGACGTCGAGGTATTGGTCAAATTGCCTGGATTAATATTAACGGCGACCCCAAAATTGAAGAAATTCTTTAAGTTTAGAGTGGGAAAAGGGAGAAATTTCTAATTCAGTTTAGAACAATTCCATCCTTTCTCTCCCTAACAAATTCTCTAATAATTAACCAAAATTAAATCTTATTTTCAACTCGGAGAAATTAACCATGCCCCATAGTATTGTCACTAATATTTGTGAAGGTGTTGCCGATTGTGTTGAGGCTTGTCCGGTTGCCTGTATTCATGAAGGGCCGGAAAAAAATATCAAAGGAACAGATTGGTATTGGATTGATTTTTCCACCTGTATTGACTGCGGAATTTGTCTACAAGTTTGTCCAGTAGAAGGGGCAATTGTAGCAGAAGAACGCCCCGAATTACAGAAAACTCCCAAATAAAATCCGCTAAAATTTAATCCCAGAAACCCGGTTTTGTCAAACAATCCTTGTCGGATTTTTATCAAAATATTTAATCCTATCCTTACAATCCATCCATTAGTCCCATGATTAACTCCTAACTCAAATTAAAGAATATGTCTTTTAAAGGTTATCTACATGATATCCCTCTTCTGTCACTCTCCCAAAACTTTTGCCATTTCTGGATTATAGAGCTTTTGCAGGCGAGGCGATCGCAAGATTTCTTTCTACCAACAAATACAAACCTGATAGTTTTATCCTTAAACTTTAATTCCTATTATAAACCCCCCTAAAATAAAAATAGGGGGGAGGGGGGAAACAAAAGATCAAAGTCCCCATTGTTAATAGGAATTTAAGGGTATCTAATCTCGTTGGGAAATTAACGGAGATTTTGTTAGATGAGCAACGGTTTTTGTTTTCACCAATACACCGTCAAACATGGTGCTATGAGTAATAGCTTCGGTGGATAAGGTAAATAACGGATTTGATAAAATCCCCGCCAAAGAAGTTGCTACCAAAGTTAAAACTAAACCCACTTGTAGGGGACGCATTCCAGGTAAATTCCACTGAACTGCGGGATAGTTTTTCACCACATCCGACATTTCTTGGGGTTCTTTGACCACCATCATTTTTACGACTCGAATATAGTAATAAATCGAGATCACACTGGTGACTAAACCCAGCAATACTAAACTATATAGACCCGCTTGCCAACCTGCCCAAAACAGGTAAATTTTGCCAAAAAATCCAGCTAAGGGGGGAATACCACCCAGGGATAATAGACAAATACTTAAACACAGGGTTAATAGGGGATCTTTTTGATACAATCCACTATATTCACTAATTTGATCGGTTCCGGTTCTCAAGGAGAATAGAATCACACAAATAAAGCCACCCAAGTTCATAAACAGATAAATCAACAGGTAGAATACCATGCTGGAATATCCCGCTTCGGTTCCGGCAATTAACCCAATCATCACAAACCCGGCTTGGCCAATGGAAGAATAGGCTAACATCCGTTTCATGCCAGTTTGCGCCAAGGCTACCACGTTTCCTAAGATCATACTCAGGATGGCTAAGGCGGTGAATACAAAACGCCATTCGTCGGCAACGGTGGGAAAGGCGTTAATTAGTAAACGAATGGCTAGGGCAAATCCTGCGGCTTTGGAACCGACGGATAAAAATGCCACCACTGGAGTTGGTGAACCTTCATAAACGTCCGGTGTCCATTGGTGAAAGGGAACCGCAGAAATTTTAAAAGAAATTCCAGCAATTACGAAAACTAAAGCGATAACCACCGCTAAAGATTCGCCATTTGATTGGGCTAAAACCTTGGCAATTTCGGTTAAATTGGTTTGACCGCCCGATAGTCCATATAGTAGGGATAAACCATAAAGAAATACGGCGGAACTGGCGGCTCCAATTAATAAATATTTCAACGCAGCTTCATTGGAACGGGGGTCACGTTTGGTATATCCTGTTAATAAATAAGAGGAGATACTTAAGGTTTCCAAAGCCACAAAAATGGTGACTAATTCATTCGCCCCGGAGAGGAACATTGCCCCTAATGTTGCGGTTAATAGAATGGCGATAAATTCAGCTAAGGCGGTTCCCGTCTGTTCAATGTAGCGAATGGACATTAAAATAGTGACGGCTGAAGTTATGGCAATAATCCCCCGAAACACGATACTTAGATCATCGCCATTGAAACTCCCGAGGAAGGCGATGGTATTCCTATTGTCCCATTGAGTGTATAATACCCCGACGGAAATCAGTAAACCCGCGATCGCCGCATAAGGTGTCCACAGAGAAGACCGACTGCGCCCGACAATTAAATCACCCACCAACACCACCAAGAGGGTAATAATCACAATCCCTTCTGGCCAAATAACCCCAGTATTCAACTGGGCTACAAGAGTCGAAAAATCCATAGTCTAACCTAAATGGATAATACCGTTTACAACTAATGGGACTTTGAGAATTCCTCTCAATTCCCAATAATTTGACCACGTTTTAACATCTGTTTAAGGATAGCAGACAGGGGCCTCCGTAGTAAGCCCTTCAGGGCTTAATCCCCTAAACCTAATACTAATAAATTTAATTTATTGTTATTGGTTTTGGGTTTTGTTACTAATTCTGGGGAATGAAGCCCTAAAGGGATTACTACTTTAATGAATTGTAATAGTTTTAATTAATTCTCCGGTTTTTAAATTCCAGAGTTTTATGGCAGCGATCACACCCTAAACTCCCCTACAGATCAAAAAGCGATCGCAAAAATTCTTAATTTGATTATTTTGTTGATATAATATTTGGCATAGCTATCAAAATTAACATTAAAGCAATGGATAAGAAAAAATACATTTATTGGCAAGATATCGCTTTTTCAAACCATTTTTCTCCTTCATAACGATCAAAACAAATTGCGCCCATTAAAGTATAAGGATGATGACTTGATGGCTGAACTTCCATACTTGTAATCCTAAAAATATAAGGACTAGCAAAAATTAAATATTTTTTAGCCATTTGATATAATACAATTTGGGTATTTTTAATTCAAAATTAACTGCATTAATCCAGGGAATAATCGATAGGTTTCTGTTGCTAATAGGGCTGGCCCTACCACCACTTCAGCTTGTTTTTTCTGCACCGCATTCCAAATCGCTTGAGCAATATCTTCCGGTTGACTTACCCAAGTCGAAGCTAAAGCGGAGTCCAAGCGTTGACGTAGTTGTTCAATTTCTAACCCATCTTCTCCCCGAAATTGCGCTCTTTCGAGGAAATTACTATTAATAATCCCCGGATGAACAGCACAGACATTAATTCCTTTTTTTTGCACTTCCAACCTCAAGGATTCTGTGAGTCCTGTCACCGCATATTTACTAGCACAATAAGCTGCCATTTGGGGAAGGGGCATTTTCCCGCCAAAAGAACCAACATTCACAATTGTTCCTTGTTTCTGTTTCAAGAAATGGGGTAATAATGTATGAATCATATTTACATAACCAAAGAAGTTTGTATTCATTAATTCATGCCAATCTTCTAGGGTTGTATGTTCCACCGATGCGGTCAAACAAATTCCAGCATTATTTACTAAAACATCAATACTTTCATAATAATCTAAGGATTGATTGACTAAATATTTAACCTGCTCAATATTAGTTACATCTGTCGGAATCGCTAGGGTAGAAACCCCTAAAGATAAAACTTCATTGGCTAGGGTTTCTAAACGTTCCGATTCCCGGGCAGCTAAAATTACATTATAGCCTTTTTTTGCAAATAATAAAGCTGTTGCTTTACCCGTTCCTTGAGACGCACCTGTAATCAAAACTGTTGATGTCATATAAATAGGTAATAGGTAATGGGTAATGGGTAATGGGTAATGGGTAATGGGTAATGGGTAATAAACTGATGACTGATAACTGATAACTGATGTTATCTTCTGTTATTACATTTGACGCGCTGACTTTCTATTGTGTAATCTCGCGGAATGCGGGTTAAATCCATTCCGGGTCGGAAAATTGTGGCTGCATCCCAGAGTTTTGCTCCAGTTAAGTTAGCTCCAGAAAAATTAGTTCTTTCATCAATAATTGCTCCACTTAAGTCCGTTCTACTTAAATCTGCGCCACTTAAATCGACTCCACTTAAGTTAGCATCGACAAAATTAGCAAAGGAAAAATTAGTGTTTCTCATGGTGCTATTGGAGAGGTTTGCACAGGTAAAAAATGCTCCTCGGAAGTTGGCATCATTAAAATTAGCATTGCTCAAATTAGCTTGTCTCAGTTGAGCATTAACTCGGCTTTGCTTGCTTAAATCTGCCCCTTGTAAATTACATCCTTGACAGGAGCGAGCATTACCTTTTAAAAAAACAGCCGGATCAGTTGTATTAGATTGAGCCACCGTTGAGGCTGCAAAAATAACGGGTGTAAACATGGCTAAAATTGCCAATAATTTATATTTCATGGTTGACTATGTTTAATTTTATAACTTAATTAATAACACATAAAATCCATCATGTCAATTCTTAGGTAAAACTTGATTTTCTTGAAATTGAAAGGGGGGACAAGCGGGATCGGTGGCAACTTTAAGAATATTAGAAGTTTTCTTATCGGGTGCAAATATTGAATTACAAGCTATAATTAAACTACGATAGCGTTTCGCAAGAGTGCGAATTCTGGTCTTGAAATCATCTTAGAAAAAATTGTGTATTTTACATAACAATAAATTAATGAGATTGGGGATCTAAAGCATCCCTTAAACCATCACCTACTGCGTTAATACTCAAAACCGTTAAAAAAATCGCTAACCCTGGAAATAAAGCTAAATAGGGGGCGGTTTCTAAATAGTTTTGAGCATCATAAAGCATTCTTCCCCAGGTCGGAACATCGGGAGGAAATCCTAATCCTAAAAAACTCAAAGTCGATTCTGTAATAATCGCAGTTCCCACCGCTAAAGTCGCTGCTACAATTACCGGACTTAAAACATTCGGGAGAATATGTACCCAAATTAATCGCCGAGAAGACGCACCAATAGCTTTAGCTGCGGTGACAAAATCCTGTTCTCTTGTGGTTAGAAAACTCGCCCTAACTAATCGCGCCACCGACATCCAATTTAACCCACCAACTACTATAATAATTAATAGGAAAATCCCGACTTCTGGCCCGACAATTTGTTTGATAGATTCTCGAAATAAATAGATTACTAATAATAATACAGGTAATTGGGGTAAAGAAATAAATAAATCTGTTAATCGCATTAGCAAACTATCAATAATTCCTCCATAAAATCCGGCGATCGCCCCTACTAATGTTCCGAATAAAATTGCTACCGCCATGGCTGCGACACCAACGGTTAAAGAAACTCGTCCTCCTATTAATAAACGGGCTAATTGATCCTGTCCTAAATCATTAGTTCCAAAAGGATGTTTTCCCGTTGGCGGAGAAAGGGAATTAACAAAATCAATTTCTGTCGGAGAAATTCCATAAATCCCAGGGCCAATAATTACAGATAAAATCATTAATCCTAAAATAATTAATCCTAAAAAGGCGATTTTATCCCGTTTAAACTGTCGCCAAGCAGTCTGAATTAGGCTTCTAGGTTGGCGGTTTTTGGAAGTTGTTTCTGAAGGTTTAATTACAGTCATAGTTAATAATTAATATTTAACTCTAGGATCTAAAAATCCATATAAAATATCAGCAAATAAGTTGAAAATTACCACTAAAATTGCATAAACCATCGTAATTCCCATAATTACCGGGGTATCACTGCGAAAAATTGAATCAATTAATAACGCTCCAATACCGGGAATCCTAAACACCTGTTCGGTGACTAATGATCCAGCAAATAAACCTGGAATTTGTAAAGCAATTAAGGTTACGACCGGAATTAAGGCATTTCTCAAAATATGACCATTAATTACATTCAATTTTGGTAAACCTTTAGCATAAGCGGTACGAACATAATTTTGATTGAACTGTTCTAAAAAAGAAGAACGAATAAACCGCATTAAAATTGCAGCTTGATAGAATCCTAACACACAAACGGGCATAATAGACTGTTGGATTTGTTGCCAAAATGTTTGTAAATTTGTCACTTCTAAGGTACTATTATAAATAAAAGGAAGCCATTTAAGTTGAACACTGAAAATAATAATAAATAGTAACCCCGTAAAAAATGTGGGTAAGGAAAACCCAATAAAGGAAACCGTTGTGATAATTTGATCCCAAAAAGAATAGCGTTTTAATGCCGAAATAATCCCCAAGGGAAAGGCGATTAAAACCGCTAAACTATAAGCCGCCCCCATAATCCAAAGAGTTGTCGGTAAACGTTGGAAAATTAAATCCAAAACCGGGCTGCGACTGGTAAAGGAATAGCCTAGATCTCCTTGTAAAAATGCCCAAATCCATTTTAAATACCTGATCGGAATCGGTTGATCTAAACCTAGCGATCGCTTAATATTTTCTCTAACTTCGGGTGTAATTGAAGGATTATTAGCAAATTCTCCCATCGGATTACCGGGGGCTAATGCTAGGATTAAAAACACTACCATACTAATAGCTATTAGGGTGGGAATGGAGGTTTGAATCCGGTTAATTAGGTATCGGGTCATAGTGGGTTAATTAAGAAATAATAATAAAATAAAAGATAGCCCTGAAGGGCTTACTACGGGGCTTACTACGGGGTCTTTTTCCAATCTTTGATATTCCAGACGGTTAAATCCCAAGGGGTTAATTCTACGCCCGTTAAATTTTTATTGACTCCTTCAACTTCCGCCCGATGAATTAAGGGAATCACAATATAATTATTAACTAACATATCATTCATTTTAATCCAGATTTTTTTTTGTTTTTCGGGGTTAATTTCAGTGGTCGCTTGTTTCCAAAGTACATCATATTCTGGGTTACAATAGCGAGAATAATTATTCCCTGTCCAATTATTCGCTTTTTGAGGAATTTGATCACAGGTATAGGTTTTTAAATAAGATGTAGGATCGGGATTCGTATTTCCGGTACTAAATAATTGTAAATCCGCCGCAAATCTTTCTGTAGTATCGGGATTAGCAGGATCACCGGAAAAATATACACTGGGATCAATATTTTTGAGTTCTACTTTCATTCCTAATTTCTCTAAGGATTGTTTGATCACTTCTTGGGTTTTTTGCCGTAAAGGATTAACGGAAGTTTGAAAAACTAAGTTCATTTCTACCCCATTTTTATCTCGAATCCCATTATTATTGGTATCTTTCCATCCCGCGTCATCTAATAGTTTTGCGGCTTTTTCTAAATTAAATTTATAGGTGGTATTAGGAGAAACAACTTGAGCCGGATTAACTACAAAATTAGAAGTAGATTTTCCTAAAATTCCATAGAGTTGATTAGCAATAATCTCTCGATTGATTGCTAAACTTAAAGCCTGACGTACTTTAGGATCACTAAAGAAAGGATGGGGGAATTTTAAACTCGATCTTTCTCCATCGGGTGTAGTTTTATTCGGATCGGTTTGATTAATCAAAATTCGTTCCATTAATGCTCCAAAATTAGAAACAATCTTACCTTTTCCCGTCGCTTCTAAGGGTTTTAAAACATTAGATTCTACCTGAAGATTATAGGCATAATCCGCATCTCCTGTCTGCAAGACTGCCCTGGCTGCTGATGCTGCATCCCCTCCCCCTTTTAACTCTAAGCGTTCAAATTCTAACTGTTTGGCTTCTCGAAAATTGGGGTTAGCTTCATAAACAACCACATCCCCAGGTTTAAATTCTACTACTCGATATGGCCCAGTTCCTATGGGTTTTAAATTACCAGGTGCTTGTCGAGCATTTTCTCCATTATAGCCTTGAAAAATATGACGAGGTAAGATCATTCCTTCAGTTCCTACAAACACAGAATACCATCCAGGGGTTACGGATTTAAAGTTAATTTTTATGGTGTGATCATCAATTTTTTCAATATTTTTAATAATCTCATACGTCCCAGATGTGGTAGTTCCAACTTTGGGATTACTAATAAATTCATAAGTAAAAATTACATCATCTGCTGTAAAGGGTTTACCATCAGACCAGTTAACATTTTTTTTCAGTTTCCAGGTCACTGATTTACCATCTTTAGCAATTCCTCCATTTTCTAAGGTCGGAATTTCTGCGGCTAAGAAAGGCACTAATTCTAATTCATTGTTGAAACTGGCTAAGGGTTCTAAAGTAATCCGACTAGCTTCGGAATCTTTGAACCCGGTTGATAAATGGGGATTCAGAATAGTTGGCGCTTGCCAATATAATAATTTTAGGTTTTTTTCTGCGGGTTGCTGATTAGAATTAGTAGGATTAGTTGAGCTAGAATTTGGAGAAGACCCACAGGAACTTAGGGTTAAACTAATCAGAGAAATCAACAGAGAAAATTTATAAAAATTCATAGAAATTGTAGAAAAGGGCGATCGCATTCTGTACTGAGTATGTTTCATTACCATAGTGAGGCATTTATGCCTCTATTCTCGAATTTCGTTAATTCTATTACCGTAGTGAGGCATTTATGCCTCTATTCTCGAATTTCGTTAATTTTATTACAAAATTTTACAAAAACACCGCTTATACTTGACAAAAGCATAACATTTTGCATTGTGAGGACTATCAATATGGGTCTGATCCACCAAGTTGAAGTTCGCAGACTCAACTCAATGAGGTCTGGGATGGTTGAATTTTTCACTCCTCAAACCAGCGATGAAACGATGACAGTACAGGTTGAAGCGGGCGCGGTAGAGAAGTTATTTGTGCATCGTTTTCAAACTGATCAATTATTGGTCGTCCGAGGTCAATTTGTCTTAGTGATTTTACAGAATCGTCAATATCGTTATATTCCCTTGAGTGATCGGGTTCCAACTGTGGTTAAAATTCCCCCAGGGGTTCCTCACGGTGCAGTTAATCTGGGTACAGAAGACTGTTTAATGGTGAATGCGCTACTGCGACATGGGGAACCCCATGAACTAGATTATCGCCCCTTAAACCCCCCTTTTCCCTACAATTTAGTCGCGGTAAAACGGGCGTTAGAAAGTTTAGATTATCCCCTGACAGCTTAATTTTAAAATCATCTTATATCAATATAGGATACCAAATTGCTGTATCCTATATTAATATAAGCGATCGCAATTCTTTAAACCTTTGGCACTCTTAAAAATTAAAGTTAAACCCAATTCTAAACAGCAAGTTTTCCATGAAGAAATTGATGGAAGTTTTACTGTTAATCTTAAATCTCCCCCAGTCGAAGGAAAAGCCAATCAAGAATTAATTAAATTTTTAGCCAAACACTTAGGAGTTCCCAAATCCCAAATTACCATTAAATCGGGCCTATTCTCCCGTCATAAATTTGTAGAAGTTCCTGATCTTAATTCCTAGTATAATCGGTGAGTAGACATCATTAATTTCAGTATTTTTGCCAATGGATGCGTTTCAACCCACCCCTCCAGATTGGACGACTGATGCAATTCACGCTTCTGAGTTTTGCTGTCCTGAATGTTCCGCGAGTAGTTTAGAAGCCCAAAAGGTTTGGATTAATCGTCGTTCTCCAGTGTACAGCGAAAATAACCATCGCAAATGGCAGGAATTTTATACTTGTCAATGTGGCTGTGTTTGGTGGGCTTGGAGTAGCGATCGCCCCCCGTCTAATTTGCTTCCTCAACCTGAAGATTCTGATATTTTTTGATCCTCTCAAATCAATAATTTAATCTCAAAAACTAGAATGAATCTAAATTTACTGTCCCAATACTTTAAAATTTCTCCTAAAAACTTATTGGCGATCGCTTTAAATATTCCTTTCCTAACAATTCCGGTTCTATTTCTACCCCATTTGTCCTCTTTCCCCTTACAAATTGCCGAAAAAATAGCCCTATCTCCCACCGACATTAATACCATTGCTGGAGAAATTACCGTTAGAATTGACGGGCCAAAAGGCGGATCGGGATTTATTGTAGAAAAACAAGGAAATACCTATTATGTTTTGACAAATTGGCACGTTGTCGATCGCGTGGGAGACTATGAAATCGTCACCCCCGATGGTGAACGCCACTTTGTTTATTATAGTTTAATTCAACAACTTCCCAACCTAGATTTAGCCCTAGTTCCCTTTAGTAGTTCCCAACGATATCGAGTAGCAATTCCCGCCGATGCTAATAATATTCAGTCAGGAAGTCCTTTATATGTAGCCGGATGGCCCCGTTCTGGAAGTTCCCTAGGACAAAGACTTTTTTTAAGTACCAGTGGAACCTTTAGCCAACGTCAACAACCTCGGTTGGGATATAGTTTAGTTTACACAAATTTAGTCAGAAGTGGGATGAGTGGCGGCCCAATTTTAGATGGGGAAGGAAAGGTTATTGGAGTCAATGGAATTGTCCAGCTAGGCACTAATCCTGATAAAATTGTTTCTGCGGGAATCCCGATCAATTATTTTTTTAATTGGCGAAAAACAGCAACATTATCTTCAATTATTTCCTCCACTAATCCCTCTGCACCGATTACCAATAATCCCGATCTTAATACTTCAAATTCACCCGCAAAACCCCCTATTAATATCGCTTCGGTCACTAATTCCTTTTCTTTAGCTACGACTTTAACCGAAGAATCAGGAGAAATATTATCCATCGCTTTAGTCTTTCCCTATGCTATTATTGGCAATAGTAATGGAAATATTTCGATTTGGAATATTACCACCAGTGGACTAACTCGAACTTTACCCGCTCATCAAGGATCAATTTATAGCATTAGCCTCAGTCAAGATAACAAATATTTAGTTACAGGAGGGGAAGATGGATTAATTAAAATTTGGGATTTAGCCACGGGTTTACAATCTTCAACTTTGCCCTTACTTCAAACGATTCAAGCCCATAATAATCCCATTTTAGCAGTAAAAATTAGCCCTGATGGTAAAATGATTGCCAGTGGAGGTTGGGATAAAACTATTAAACTTTGGAATCTGCAAACGGGTCAACTTTTAAAAACCTTTATCGGACATGAACAGTTAGTTAGCGCGATCGCATTTAGTCCCGACAGTCAAATTTTAGCCAGTGGAAGTAAAGATAGTAGTATCAAATTATGGAATATTCAAACTGGAGAATTAATTCGTACATTAAAAGGTCATGAATTATCGGTTTTATCCTTAGCAATTAGTCCTGATGGAGAGACTTTAGCCAGTAGCAGCGCCGATGGAACAATTGGATTATGGAAATTAAAAACAGGTCAACCCATTCGTAAGTTAAGTGGTCATACCGATGGCGTTTGGTCAATCGTAATTACCAAGGATGGGAAAACATTAATTAGTGGAAGTTGGGATAAAACCGTCAAACTTTGGGACTTAGCCACGGGTCAATTAAAAGGGAATTTAAGAGGTCACTCCGGTTATATAAATGCCGTTGGGATTAGTCCCGATGGTAATACCCTAGTTAGTGGGGGATGGGATGGACAAGTAAAGGTTTGGAAGCATCCCTAATCTAAGTAATTGCACAAAATAAATTACCTAGTTGAGAGAGGGAACACCAGAACAGCCCCCCTAGCCCCCCGTGCACGGGGGGCTAGGGGGGGAGGGAACAGGGTAGAGGATGTGTAATTAATTTTGTTTAGGTACTTAAATATTTATTCTGTTGAATACGGATAAACAAGAGAACGTTTCAATTATTTACAATCCTTCGGAGGAATTCATCAATTCCCCCCATATCTAGGCAGTTTTCTGCTTAATTAATTGTTGGAAAATCCCATATAAATTTTGAGCAAATTGTTGAGGATTCCATAGAGGAACCAAAGATTCAGATTGCTTAGATTTAATCAATTTTTCTTGAACTAAAGTTCTCAAAACCTGATCCTGACCTAAACGCACCCCCCAGTTAATATAGTCCTTCCAAGACTCAGAAATTCCTTCTTCAATTGATAATCCTTGTAAAAAAGAATAACCCATCCGCGATAAAAATTGTTCCCCTTTATAAGTCACCACAGGAACATTAAACCAGAGCGCTTCCAAAGTATGAGTTCCACCATTATAGGGGTAGGAATCCAAGAAAACATCCGCAATCCCATACACTTGACGGTGTTCTTCTTCCCTGGAAAAACGGGGGAGAAATTTAATCCGATGTTTCCCCACACCCAACCCATCACAAACTTGACGATAGGTTGAAATTACCACATCTTGATCCGCTAAACCCTTATAAATTAAAATACTATCGGGAACTTGTTTAAGAATTTCGACTTGAGCCTTGACTAATTCCACATTGAATTTCCGACCCGACGCCACACATAAATAAACAATTTGATCCGAACTAATTCGATAGGTTTGTCGCAATTGAATCGGATTAGTTTCAACTCGCTCAAACCCAGAAACCGCCATAAAAGACTGCGGCATTTTTAATAATTGTTCCGTGTAGTATTTTTCCGTCCCTTTGGGATGGGTATATTCATCCCCTAAAAAATAAGTTTGATTGGAGACTTGCAAGGCATCAAACCCCAGCCAAGAAATACAAATAGGGGCAGGTTTGTAATAAAAAATATCGCTGTGAATAGGTAAACTTAACGCATCTAAATCTAAAATAATATCAATTTGATCATTAGTAATTTCTTGAATAATTTCTTCCGGTGTGGGTAATCCATTGGGATAGTGTTTAGGAATAAAAAACTTATTTGCGATCGCTTCAAATAATGGGGTACGATCATCCGCCTGGAGGCGATCAGTACAATAAAGATAGAGCTTAACGGGTAAATTTGATAATTCGCGTAAAACATCCAAACTACACCAACCCACCGAATGACGATTAAAATGGCTAGATAAAATGCCAATTATTAACGGAGAATTGGGAAATGTAGCGGGAATAGTATCGGAAATTGATTGATATTTAGGCTTGAGAATTTTCTCAATATATTTTTTAGTAATTCGATGATGGAGCTTAATGTTTTTATCCAAATCATCTCTTAAATAGGGCATACTAAAGAGTAAATTAGAATACAGGGATTTAATTTCTACTAAAGTCGTCCGATCTAATTTAGAATAAAGTTGAGATTCTAACTTTAAAAACCGATCCTTAGCGATATGGTTTAATCCCGATACCTGATAGGTGCTAATCCCATAAATTGCTGCCATAATCGGGTCAATTTCATGACAACATTCGATATAGCGATCCACCGCTTTACGGGCAGCAGCTAAATTACTACTATCGCGATAAATGCCACATAAATGTTGATGGGCTAGGGGTAAATTAGGTTTAATTTCAATTGCTTTTTGTAATAAAGGAATTGCCTCTTTATATTTTCCCTGATGTCGTAAAACCATCCCCATTTGACCATAGGCTTCAGCAAAATCTGGCTTCAACTCCACAACTTTTTGCCAGAGGGCGATCGCTTCTTCAACCTTGCCTTGGAGCGCTAATTGATTCCCTTGATTAAATAGAACATCCGCCCCTCCCAATTGGGGATTCAAAGCTAAAGCCCGTTGCTCTGAAATCTGGGCTTCCCCGTCCTGTCCTAAGTGTTTTAAAACCTGCGCCAAATTCCAATGGACGGCAGCTAAATCCGGCTGTAAATTCACCGCTTGGCGATAACTATTAATCGCGGATTCCAGTTGTCCTTGTCGGTAAAACATACTCCCCAAATTAACATGGGCTTGGGGTAAATTCGGGTTAATTGCTAATGCTTGTTGATAGGATCGAATCGCCTCTTGTATTTGACCCTGGGCTTGATAAATATTCCCCATGGTCACATAGGCTAATGGCTCATTCGGCTCAAGGGCGATCGCGTTTTGGCAGGCTGCGATCGCCTCAGAATACAATTTCTGAACATAGTAAGTTTCCGCCAATTGTGTCCACCCTTGGGGACTATCAGGCTGTATTGCGGTAGAGGGATCAGAGAATTGATTCGGATTCACGGACATTAGGACAGTGCAATGAAGGTATCACATATAACTTTAACGGCTAACGGGAGCAGGGGGAAGTAGGGGAGCAGGGAAAGAAGGGGAAAAATTATCTCCATCCTTGGGTGTCAATCTTCAATATCCGAATAAGTACCTAAACAAAATTAATTACACATCCTCTACCCTGTTCCCTCCCCCCCAAACCCCCCGTGCACGGGGGTTTGGGGGGGGCTGTTCCGGTGTTCCCTCTCTCAACTAGGTAATTTATTTTGTGCAACTACTTATAAGGCAAAATAGGGAAATACAGTCAACCTTGCCGACCCCTATGCCTAGCTTGCTTGCTGATGTGAAGAATCTGTTGGCCGATTTAATGGGGCGTTACCAGTCCCAAGTTGATTATTTAGCCATTCGTCTGGAAGAAGCCGAAGAAACAGATATATTATTACGCGGAGATCGAATTGAAACCTTGAGTGAAGGACTTTCCATCGGCGGTCAAGTTCGGGCTTGCTATCGAGGCGGATGGGGATTTTCTAGTTTTAATCGCCTCTCAACCCTAGAAGATCGCATTGGTGAAGCTATCACCGCCGCCAAACTTATTGGTACAGAAACAACTATTCTCGCTCCAATTCCGATTATTCAAGATAGCTGTAACTTACCCCTAACTGGAACCGATCCCCGTCAAATTCCCTTAGCTGAAAAAAAAGAATTATGCGATCGCTACGGCCAAATTCTTCGCAGTGTTGACCCCTGTATTGCCACTATTTCCGTCCGCTACAACGATAGTACCCAAAGAATAATTCTGATCACCTCCGAAGGAACTCTATTAGAACAATCTTGGGTCGATATGGAAATGCGTTTTGCAGCCACAGCCAGAAATGGGGAAACCGTACAAACTGGACGGGAAACCACAGGTTCCCGCAAAGCATACCAAGACCTGACAAATCTCGATCAGCAGGTTCGTAGTGCAGCGTTGCGGGCGGTGAATTCCCTAGCCCTTCCCCCCGTTAAGGGGAATGTTTATACCGTTGTGATTGACCCCATTTTGTCGGGTTTATTTGTCCATGAAGCCTTCGGTCATTTGTCAGAAGCGGATATGACCTACGAAAATCCTGATTTATTAGAAGTTATGACCTTGGGCCGTCAATTTGGCCCGAAAAATCTGCAAATCTTTGATGGTGCAGCCCCGACCGGACATCGGGGAAGCTATTTTTATGATGATGAAGGAACTCCAGCAACCACCACCCAACTGATCCGAGATGGGGCCTTAGTTGGTCGCCTTCATTCCCGTGAAACCGCAGGTAAATTAGGAGAAGTCCCCACCGGAAATGCCCGTTGTTTGAATTATCATTTTCCGCCCTTAGTTAGAATGACAAATACCTGGATCGAACGGGGTGATACTGCCGTTGAGGACTTATTAAGTGATATTAAAGAAGGGGTTTATGCTCGCAATTGGTTGGGGGGAATGACCAATGGTGAAATGTTTACATTCACTGCGGGAGAAGCCTGGATGATTAGAAATGGCAAACTAGAAGAACCTGTTAGAGATGTGACTTTATCGGGAAATGTTTTTACCACCCTAGCAGATATCGAAGCGATTGGTGATGACTTTTATTGGGATGAATCGGGGGGTTGTGGAAAGGGAGGACAAAATGGTTTACCTGTTGGTTGCGGAGGCCCTAGTTTACGCCTTAGCAATGTCGTTGTCGGAGGGGAAGCAATAGATTGAGAATTTGATACTCCCACCCCTTCAGGGGTGGGCTTGCGTCGCGGACAAATTCTCTCACTCGGTGATCAGTTTTCCCGCCGTCCATCACCGCGTTTAGGAGAAATATCATTGGTATTTTGATCATTATAGTTGTGGTGTGTAACTTTTATGGGATCGGGGTTCAGAGATATGAAGACTGATCCGGACTGGGAAGATTGAATTTGTTCTGGATCACGCTGTTGCATAATTTGAGGTTGAGGGTCAAAACTCTGAGGCAAACCCACAATGGTACTGATCATTAAGACGGTAATAAAGTTAGACATTTTTGGCTGAGTATTGGGACGACTATTCCTGAATACCAATGCTTTAATTACTGATCCGGATCATCAATAAAATCCTGATTGATCATTCCCTTATCAAAGGTAAAAAAAATGGAGTGAGTCTCAAGTTCCAAGAAATATATAGATATGATTCTATTTTTTCTTGACTCACTCCTCTGTAGTTTTAATCATGATAATTAACGTCCACTTCCCCTATGAGGAAGTCCTTGTGTGTCAATATCTGTGCTGGTTTCAGTTGCAAGAAAAGCCACAACTTCACTTTTTGAAGATAAATTAACGTTAATAGGATTAAAAGCATGACGAGTCATGACAGAGACTAACAAAGTCGATAATAAAATGGTGCTGTAGATTCGCATAAGAGTTGTCCGTATTAGAGTGTCCATTCTCTAATACAAGTTGAATGAAATTGATCCGGTAAAAAAGACAAACTTTCCCTAGATTGCTTTTGAGTCCTGTAATAGTGTTATAATAAAAGGGATAAATCTTGTGATCAAGAATCGGGTAAGCGATCGCTAGTTATGACAACTCAAGAACAAAAACATCCTCAATACAATACTGATCGAAAGATTGTTCTGAGTCTTTTAGAGCAAGAAGCAACGGACTATAATCTAGTAGAATTAGCCCGTTTAAAAATTCGCTATCGAGGTTTTCCGGGTGCAAAGGATATTCAAAGCGATTTAGAAAGAATCTTACAAACCTGGGGATATACCGACGAAACTTTATTTGAAAAAACTCGCCAAATTCACGCCACAGGTCAAATTTATAGAGGCAAAAAAAACGATCAAGAAGATTGGATTTGAAGGGTATATTCTTTCTTCTTCACGGTCAAGATCAGATTCTCCGGCTAAATCCAGAACAAAATTTTCCTGTGCCACTGCGAGTTTTGTGGCGATTTTGTGCAAATATGGAAAGACTGTCTGATAAGAGTGCCAGTGACACTTACAGGTGCTATTACCGGGGAGTTAGAGAGGAAATACTAGGTTACAATTTATGAAGGCTGGCGATCGCGTTTCGGTTAAAACATCTGTTGTCGTTTATGTCCATCCCAAACATCGGAATCAGACATTTGAGACTAAGGGATTGAAGGGGAATGTTGTATCTGTGATTACTGATTGGCAGGGAAGACCCCTAAGCCCGAATTTGCCTATTGTTGTGGATTTTGGCAATAAATTCAAGGCCCATTTCCGAGAAGACGAGTTAGAATTGATAGAATAGTTTGAGAAGCTAGGAGAATATTAGATAAATAATTTCTCCTAGTCTCCTATTTTCTTCCCAAAAACCAACCTAAAATATTAATATCTCCTCGCATTTTTTCGATTTCTTGACGGTGGCGTGCGGCGGTTTGATAATACCAGGAACAATATTGAGCAAATTCATCCCGATATTCAACTTCTTGATGGAATTCCCGCGTAAGTTGATGAGCTTGGAGCGCAGCCACCACAGCGTGATCGGGTTGTTTAACAGTCTGTTCCCATTCAAATGGCATGATTACACAATCCTAGATTAAGGAATGCTTTTACCTTAACACAGGAATCAGTTATCAGTCATCAGTTATCAGTCATCAGTGTAAGAATTGATTTATTACCCATTCCCTATTCGTAATTCGTAATTCATAATTCCCTACAACCAACCTCGCAACCGATAAACTCCTAATCCCAAGGGATAAATAAATAGGGGTAAAAGTTTAGATAAGAATAGAAACATAGCAAAAAATCAACTTTTATTCCGTTTAAAAATCCAACCTAAAAGGGTTGTAGCTTCGGTGGGACGAGGAGTAGATTTAGAAGCAGTTGGTAATAGTTTTGATTTAGCCAGAATACCGGAAAGATTATCGGCGATCGCTTCAATTTTAAAAATTTCCGTCGATTCTGGTTTTTGATCAATTTGCCACCATTTGACTAAACAACCTACAGACCATCCCGATACAATCCCTAACTCTAAACTGCTTAATATTGAATTATTTAATCCGATGAAACAGAGGGTAAAAAATAATCCTGATCCTAATCCTGTACGAAACACTATTGATGATTTTAACATAGATTTTGTCAAATTTGTGGAGCCTATTTCCTAGTTCAGAAATCAGATTGAGTCATTTCAAGCAATCGAAGAATTTTGATGAGAAATAGGACAGTAGTAATATACCTTGGATCAGCTAACTGACCAATTAAATCCGCCGCCCGAATTAAACCAGGATAATCACTGGTACCTCGATGTTCTTCATCATTAGGAACCGGAAAACGAGTTAACTCAATATAGTGTTGAATTGTGTTAATATCAACTAAGGGATTCTGCTCAAAATATTCTCGAATTACCCATTCGTAATTCGTAATTACCCCTTACCATTCACGCTCTAAACGCGGGGGTAAACGCAATTTAGGAAACTGATAAAAGGTGTTTCCCTCGTCATCAATTTCGGGAAAGGCTAAAAAAAGTTGAACTTGATGATCTAAATATTTTTGAGCGACTTCGGGGCTAACTCCGGCTAAAGCTGATAGTTGAATTAGGGATACTTTGCCTCCTTGGGCGGCAACTAATCTATAAAACGCCGAATCTAATTGACGTTGTTGTTCTCGATTATTTCCTAAATTGACAATTAATAAAGTCATCAATACACCCAAACCAGCAACAGAAATTAACTCTAGGATAGCCATAATTAATAATAGATAAATTAAACGAAATATGAGATTAACAATTAACAGTTTATTGGCTCTGTTAATTGTTAATAATTTACCCTAAATTAAGAGGGTTGAACAAGATTATCGGCCCCTCGAATCACTTTTGCTGATTCAATCACATCTCCTTTTCGCAGTTCTTCTAATACTTCTTTCCCCTCGGTGACATAGCCAAAGACAGCATAACGACCATCTAATAAATTAAGTCCAGCCGGAGTTAATTCCGGTTCAAATAGGAAGAAGAAAATTTGAGAAGATCCGCCGTCGGGAATGGCTTCTGGACGGGCTAAGGCTAAAGTTCCAAAAGCAGAAAAGGGCAAAACTGGATGATCTTGATAACGACCAATTTCTTCAAAAGTGGTGTTATAAATCGGTTCTTGATCTCCTTGAGCTAAAATTTCCAGAGGAATGCCCCGATATTTTCCAGTTTTAGGATCAATAAAACCATCATCTGCACCTTCAGGATCTCCAACTTGTAGGGCATAGGATTCTTCTGAACGAATGAATTTTAAGCCATCATAAAATCCCCGTTCCACTAAATCAACAAAATTACCCGCCGTCACCGGGGCACTATAACCATCCACGACAACAGTTAAGTTACCTTTATTGGTTTTGATTTCAACGGTAGCCCGACCTTTCAATTGAGGCAAATTAGAATATTCTGCCGGAACTTCAAAGGGAAATTCCTGAACCATTAATTCTTCTAATGTGCCAATGTTATCTAATATTTTACCCTGGGTTAATAAAAGCGTTTGCGGATCTTTGAATTCAACCGCCGCCCGCAAACTATCAATATCCTGTTTAATTTGTTCAACTAATAATTGAGCTTGGGGTTGGCGTTCTTCGGGAATATTAGCTAATAATTCTGCCTCTTTGGTGCTCAAAACCCGAGAAGCGGTGGTGATATTGCCGTTAATATTACTCCAACGTTTTCCCCGAAGTTGGGACTTAATCCCTTCTAAACTCAATTGGATTTTTCTCGCCGCTTCGTTATCAATGGGCAGAGCATAGCGTAAGAGGGCTTGACCATCGGTGATGGCATTGCCTTGGGGGAGGATACTTTCCCGTTTTGGGGAACTGTCACCGTCCCACCAAGCGGCGCTCAGACCCACGGATAGGGAAAATAGCAGCACAGCCACTAAACCCGTTTTCAACCAATGTTTATAGGTGTTTCTCATGGAATTGGAAAAATGCAACATAAATCTTAACTTTTGTTCTCTATACTGATCTTGCCACTATTTAGCCCGTTGTCGCAGGAAAAAAATTAATCCCCTGTTCCCGATTTTGGGGTAAAATAGGATGCCGATTATTCTGCCCAGGTATTAGTGTTTGCATGATTTCCAGTAACGACTTTCGCACAGGTGTCACGATTGTATTAGATGGTTCAGTCTGGCGTGTAATAGAATTTCTGCACGTTAAGCCCGGAAAAGGTTCTGCTTTTGTGCGGACAAAACTCAAAAACTCACAGACCGGTAGTGTAGTAGAACGCACTTTCAGGGCGGGAGAGACTGTTCCTCAAGCGACCCTGGAAAAAAGTGAAATGCAACATACCTATAAAGATGGGGAAGACTTCGTTTTCATGGATATGGAAACCTATGAAGAAGCCAGTTTGAAGGAATCTGAAATTGGCGATCGGGTTAAATATCTTAAAGATGGCATGACCGTTAGCGTGGTTCGTTGGGGAGAACAGGTTCTGGAAGTGGAACTCCCGAACTCCGTCATCTTAGAAGTGGTAGAAACCGATCCCGGAGTCAAAGGAGATACCGCCACGGGGGGTACAAAACCCGCTATTGTGGAAACAGGTGCTCAAGTGATGGTTCCCTTATTTATTACTAAAGGGGAACGAATTCGGATTGATACCCGTACCGACAGCTACCAAGGTCGAGAGTGAAAACTCGCCGAACTATGATTTCATATTTAAGCGGTTTAGACTGTTGGGCGATGGGTCAAACATACACCCAACGGACTGAATCAAGATAGACTGCAAATTTAGGGGAGACATACCAACTGTGCAACTAGATTTGAACCAGCTTCGTGAACTGCTGGCTGATCTCGATAAAACTAATATTTCAGAGCTAACACTCAAAAGCGCAGATTTTGAACTGACCGTTCGTAAAGAAGTTTCGCCCGGATCTCAGGCTTTATCCTCGGTTGAAACTCTGTTAACGGCTGCGGGGGTTGGTTCACAGTTGGTGTCGTCTCCGGTGGTACCCACTGCGATTGTTCCTCCAGTTGGGGAAAATCTCACTACAGCGACCCCAGCAACGCCAGTGGCTGCTCCTCCACCTCTTTCGCCGGAATCGAAGTGGGTCGAAATTACTTCCCCCATGGTGGGAACCTTTTATCGTTCTCCTGCACCTGATGAAGCGCCTTTTGTGGAAATTGGCGATCGCATTTCTACGGGTCAGAGCGTTTGCATTATTGAAGCCATGAAGTTGATGAATGAAATTGAAGCGGAATTTTCTGGCCAAGTCATGGAAATTTTAATTCAAAATGGTTCTCCCGTTGAATATGGCCAGCCATTAATTAAAATTAAACCCGATTAAGGAGTTTAACTAAATAGCCAAATTCTTGACTCAACTTACTTAGAGTTACCTTTTTTGAGGAAGTTATAGGGAAAATATGGGGATCAAACAGAAGGCTGACGATGCCAGGAAGAAGGCATATCAAAACAGAATTGCCACGGACATTCTTGATGGAATTGATAAGCTATCTGATAAAGCTTCTTCCAAAAGACGATGGATTTGGGAGTTGCTTCAAAATGCTAAGGATGTTGCCAATGGACAAGTTAAAGTTGAAATTGTGCTGACGAAAGATGATGTTGAGTTTAAGCATAATGGCAATCCTTTCTCAATTAAAAACATCACTTGTTTAATTGAGCAGGTTTCTAGTAAGAAACGCACAACCCAACCTAATGAAATGCCTGAAACTACAGGGAAATATGGAACAGGTTTCATGACGACTTACCTGCTTTCACGGAAGGTTGAAGTGAGTGGGATTTTACAACATGAGGAAGAGGATGGATTTAGCTACAAGCGTTTTAATGTACTGCTAGACAGAAGTACCACAGACTTAGATGAGATGATTCAGAAGCTTGATGAGGCTTTCTCTATTTTTGAGAAAATGGAGAATAATGATCTTTATTCAAATCTGGAAAATTACCAACCGAATCTAAACTGTGATACATCATTTCGTTATGTTTTAGATCAGGCTGGTTTCCAAGTCGCTCAGACAGGGATTCAGGATTGGCAGAATGCGATCGCTTATACACTGGCTTTTATCCCTACAATTGAATCAGTGACCGTTAGAGATCTAACTCAAGAATCAAAATCAGAATATAGTTATAAAACAATTACTCGTCATCCGATTGGTAAACTCTCGATGGTGACAATTGAGAGAAACAGTTCTGAGTCTTTAGGATCTCAACAAACGATTGCCTGTTTATCGAATGAAGATCAAACGATTACTATTGCTGTTGAGGTTCAGGCTGTAGGAGAAGAACTTTATTCTATTCAGGAAACGGCTAAGGAAATTCCTACTCTTTTTTGTGAATTTCCTCTGATTGGCTCTGAAAACTTCCCTTATCCAGTTGTGATTAACAGTCCTTTATTTGATCCCACTGAACCCAGAGATGGCATCTTCCTTAACCCGGAAAATAAGCATAAAACTCCTCAGAATCAAGAAATTCTTGAAAAAGCAACTTTGCTTTACAGGGATTTACTCACTCAGGTAACGACATCAGATTGGCAAAATGTTCATGTGTTAGCAAAACTCAAAAATGATGCTAAATCGCCAGAAAATATTGATGCCGATTGGTACGAAAAAAAGATTTTAAATGTTATTGTGAACTCTCTCATTGAGGCTCCAGTTGTAGATACAGTTTTAGGTAAAAAAATATGCCTAAAAAACGCACTGATTCCAAGTTATAAATCAAAAACTGAAGTCAAACAATTTGCTGAGTTAGCTTCTTCACTTCATGCTGATCGCTTGCCTC
This sequence comes from Planktothrix agardhii NIES-204, assembly GCA_003609755.1. Taxonomy (NCBI): domain Bacteria; kingdom Bacillati; phylum Cyanobacteriota; class Cyanophyceae; order Oscillatoriales; family Microcoleaceae; genus Planktothrix; species Planktothrix agardhii. The sequence continues at coordinate 3,068,440 of AP017991.1, read as the reverse complement.
AAGCTGATCATATTCTTGATTGGCATGACATTCTTAAGTCGGATTTTGGCAAGAATTTTCCCTCTGCAATTAAATATACTCTAAATCATTTACTGAAAGATATTGATAATCAAAAAACACTAGAGCAACTTGCAACCTGCATCTCTAAAACACCTTTAGAGACTTTGGCTTGGATTGATCAGGTTATTCTGTTCACAGCCAACAATAGTGAAAATTTATTAGATGAATATAGTATTATTCCCAATCAATATGATCAATTCAAGAAAAAGAAAGAACTTCATCAAGATCAAGCGATCCCAGAACCCTTAAAAGACGTTCTTAAAATTTTAGATTTAGATTGGAGGGAAAAACTAGCACATAAGGAACTGACCTATAAACTGTCAAACATCCTTCATCTTGATAATGCAGTTGATGAAATCAATAAAAGGATTAGACATAAGGAGCATTCTTCTCTAAGAGAAGCAGTTTATACCCTTGTTAGTTGCTTTCCGACTGATACAACCTTTAAACAAAATACTGAACTGATTTCAAAACGAGATACTGTCTGGAAGTTAGCAAGAGATTTAGATGAGGCTGTACCTGATGAAATTAATTTAGAAACCTGGACAACAGAAGTTTGGCAAGAAGCAGATTCGTGGCTTCTGGAAACTTTAGTTGATGATATTGAAAAGCTAGTAACGGTTAAAAACCTAGCTCAAAAACTAAAGGCGAGTTCAGAATATGCTATCTCTTGGCTCAATGATTTTCTTGATTTCTTAAAACAACAGAGCTTAGACAAATTATACACTAAAAAACCGATTTTTCCCAATCAAGAAGGTATATTTAAGGTAGAGGAAGAACTGTATATTGACAACAATATTCCTGATGAATTGAAAGATGTTTTAGATCATTTGGGTCGAGGTTGCAGAGGAAAGCTTTTGGATGTTGGAATTCGAGGCTTTGAGAATAATCGTAACCAGTTTACAGTCAAAGATGTTTCAAAAGAGATCAAAACGAGGCTTCAAGAAGCAAAGGATAAGGATAATTTAGCCGAATATTGGAGTTTTAGTAGTCCTATCTATAAGCTGATCAGTTATTTCCCAGATTCACAACCCCAAGACTCAAAGAGATTAGCAATTTGGGAGTTTGCTAATCAGTTTTATCCAAGCCAAATTCCACCTCATCAACTGTTGCCTAATTTACAAAATTTTTCCTGGGATGTCTGTACTGAATGGATACTGAAATCTATTGCAAAGGATATTGAGTGTTTTAAAACACTAGAGAATTTTGTTAAATATTTGAACTCGGACGATAAGAATACAGCTATTGAATGGCTCGATAACTTTAGCTATTTTGTAGCGAAAGAAGATAGCAAAATTTTAAATTTGTATTCTATTCTTCCTAATCAGTCAGGTTTGTTGATGCACGAAAAAGATCTCAAGAAAGATGGAGGCATACCAGAAGAGTTAAAGGAAATTCTTGAGCTTCTCACTTCAAATTACTGGAATAATTTTCTATTAAATAGAAGTTTAAAACAAGTTGCATCATTATTTGAGAAAGAAGAAACAAGAACAATTGAAGACATTGCTAAAGAAATTGACCAAGCTATAAAAGATTGGGAAATGGATGATAAAACAGGAGATTCAAAGTTTACTAAAGTGATTACGGCTATGATTGAATGGTCTAATCAACAAGAAGATAAATCTATCAAGAAACTTTTTAATTACTTTTATGCGAACAAAGCACAACTGTTTCTGAAGACGTTAGATAATAGAGAGGTCAGTAGTGGTATTTTCACCATTCTTAATCATCGAGAAAAGCTATCGGTTTTAACGAATTTGGCAGAGAATCCTGAAATTTCTGCACAGGATTTGCAAGATTTTGCTCAAAATTCAGTACAATTCAAAGAATTTCAAGAATTAAGAGAACAAATTTCCGAACAAGAATTGAAGACTATTCAGGTTTTGACAAAAGAAGTTTCTTTACAGGAAATTGGTGAGTTAGTCGAAAATAAGGATAAATTGGATGTCCTGAAACTTTTACAGGATTCTGCTGAAGCGGGTGAAACATCAGCGTTGATTCTAGCCTTGCAGGAATTGGGGGTTTATGAAGCGATCACAAACTTATTATCGATAGATATCAGTAGCAATGAAGCAGTAGACGTGCCTGAAAGAACAATAGACGAACAACATATTGCAGATATTGGTCGAGCAGGAGAAGCATTCGTCTACCAAAAATTGATTGCTCAATATGGTGAGAGTAATGTAAATTGGCTTAATGAAAAGGGTGAGAGCGATAGTCCTTATGACTTTCTTGTGACCGGTCATAAAGGATTAAAAATTTATATTGATGCAAAGGCTACTTCAACCGAAGAATCTAATGCTGATAGAATCCCCTTCTATGTTGGCAGTTCGGAGTGGAGTTTTTCTGAAAATAATGATCATTATTACTTAGCAAGGGTTTTTAAAATTCGGACTGAAAGACCCAGCCTTAAGTTTCTAAGATTTGTGCGATTACTAGACAGTTAATGGATAACTTGAGACCAATGTTTAAAATCGGTAATGATAAATAAGACAAGGATTTGTTGTTGCGCTGAGATCTCAAAAATATTGAGAGCACCAGTTCAGATTAATTCCTGGTGCTGTTTAACCCAAAAACAACAGAACCAACCCATGTCGTTTTTTAAGCTGTAGCTGCGGTTGGCTCTTTACTCAATCTTGAAGGTTTAGCCGAACTTTAAAACAATATGGGGGGGTCAGCGTGAAAATTCTTGATCGAAAATCGGACGAGTAATCGGTTGCGGAATTTCCAAGCCTTCTCCCCCCAATACCGTTAAAGGTTTTCCGGCAACGGATAGCCAAACTTTGCTGTTGGGGTTAAGGGTCGTAGAGGTATAAACGATTTGTCCTAGGCGTCCGATCATGGATGCACTACCCCCGCCTTGGGTGAAGTCTGGGGATAGGTCTACATAAACTTCATCGTTGTTGGTGGTTAAGTTCAGGAGTTTTGTTCCTTTGGGAATTTCACTCAATTGATTTGGGTCGGAAGCCCCGGCAAATAATTGATCCAGGGCGATATTTAAAAATACCGTTGGGTCGTTTTGGGCTTGAATTTTTATCGGTTGGGAAATAATCGCCAACTTACCGCTTTTATCCTCTACCCAATAAATAGCGAGGGTTTTCTCAACGGTTTCCGATGGCGAGGGAGTGGGCTGTGGTAAGGTTAGGGTTGGGGAGGAAACAACGGGTTCTTTGGGAGAACGGGAGCTTAATGTCCACCAGCTTAACCCTGCGCCCACAGCAATTAAGCAGGCGGCAATTCCTGCCATAATTCCAACGGGAATAACACGAGTCTTTTGGGGATCTTCCATTGATTTTAAATTTTATTTTCGTAGCAACTGAAATTCTGATCAAGGTCTAACATCAAAAAACCTGACTAGGCATAAACCAAGCCAGCCTCAAAAATAATATACTATAATTACCCTTAAAATATTGACATTAAAATATTCAATTCAGTAATCTGTAGTCAGTGTAATATTTAATAGACCGTTAACTGATAACTGCCAGAGACGCGCCATAGCACGTCTCTACTGATAACTGATTAGTTAATGGCGTCTTTGGTTGCATCCTTCACGTCTTCAACCGTATGACGGACTTTTGCTTCGGCTTGCTTGGCTTTTCCTTCCGCTTGAGTTTGAGGATCTCCAGTTATATCCCCCACGGTTTCTTGAATTTTACCTTCAATATTTTTTGCCGTTGCTTTAACACGATTTTCTAAACTCATGATATCCTCCGTATTGGCTTGATTACAGCTAAATAAACCGAATTGAACTATACTAATTTTTTACAGTTGGCTTAGTTATCTGTATAAATATTAATAGCAAGCACACCGAAAAAGAGTCTTCCTTAAGACAGATATCTATTCAATTAATCCAAAATATAATGAATGAGTTCGGATCAAGATTTTAGCTTTTCAGCATTCTCATGTTTCCCTAAAAGTTAAGTTAAGAAAATATAAGAGTTATAGGTATTTATAATTATTCGACTAGAATATGAGAATATTCATCAGAAATTTTACCGTTGCTCAGACCGGACGGGGTGGTGTGAATCTTGGTTTTAAAGGTCTTTTAAATTTTGTTTGAATTGTTATCTCTCTATTGATCAATTCAAACCTTAAACTGCGTGTATTCCATGAATCATCAAGGTATTGTGCAATCATGAAAAATCAATCAGAATTTAATCTCATATTAGGAACCGATTCTTCTGAACTCATTTACGGCACATCGGGTCAGGACAAGGTTTTTGGACGTGATGGTGATGATGATATTCGTCCTGGCGAGGGAAACGATATCGTCCATGGTGGCAAAGGAAACGATCTGATTTTCGGTGGAGGCTCCACTGATGCCGAGGACAATGATAATCTTTATGGCGAACAGGGTGACGACAAAATCTTTGGACAAAGTGGAGACGATCGGATTTTTGGTGGTATTGGTAACGATAGCCAGGATGAGTTAATTGGCGTTGTCTCAGACGTGAAAAATTTACGCTTATCGGGGACTTATTTTAACTATGTGTAGTTAGTGGGACTTAAACAAAAATCAAGCCCAAATCAAGCCTAAACTTGCTTTGTAGGCTGCAAACTCGGCTTTTTGATATAATTCTATATCTAATGGTAAGTTTTTTTTGCCATCGTATAGATTGCTGGTTACTGCTACGACTCCATTTAGGAGCTACCAAAGAAGCTGGCTTGATCAAGACAGATGAATCTGAATCAACCTCTACTCGCTATGCCTGTTATCTCCCTTTTTGGGCATAAAAGTGTTTTAACGCAAATCCATAAGAGTAACCATCAAAACTTAAAACCCTTGCAAAATAAGGAAAACAGTGTTTTAACGCAAACCGTAAGGCAAGAAATATGAACAAATCATCCTCCAGATTATGACCTCCCCAGATTAGGAAATAAATTGCTATAATCTCCTTACATGAAGTCGTTATGAGTTTGAAATAAACATGACAAACCCAACCGTTGAAAACCTTGTTATTATTGGTTCTGGGCCTGCGGGCTATACCGCCGCCATCTATGCAGGACGGGCGAATTTGAAACCCGTGGTCTTTGAAGGCTATCAAATTGGGGGGATACCGGGGGGGCAGTTAATGACCACTACAGAAGTTGAGAACTTCCCAGGTTTTCCCGAAGGCATTACCGGGCCAGAACTCATGGATAGAATCAAAGCCCAAGCCCAACGGTGGGGGGCGGAATTATTTACTGAGGATGTGATTTCCGTTGATTTGAGTCAACGTCCCTTTACGGTTAAATCGGAAGACCGGGAAATCAAAACCCATACTATTGTAATTGCTACCGGGGCAACGGCGAAACGGTTAAATTTACCCCAGGAAGAAACCTTTTGGAATGCGGGAATTTCCGCCTGTGCTATTTGTGATGGGGCGAGTCCAATTTTCAAAGGAGTCGAATTAGCGGTAATTGGGGGAGGAGATACGGCCGCCGAGGAAGCGGTTTATTTAACTAAATATGCCACCCATGTTCATCTATTAGTTAGACGGGATGAACTACGCGCAAGTAAAACCATGCAGCAACGGGTGATTACCCATCCTAAAATTACTGTGCATTGGCATACCGAGGCCGTTGATGTGTATGGAAATGGCAAATTAGGCGGAATTAAAATTAAGAATAATCAGACGGGAGAACAGCAAGATTTACCCGTTCAGGGATTATTTTATGCTATCGGTCATACTCCTAATACCCAAGTTTTTCAAGGACAGTTAGAACTGGATGAAGTGGGATATATTGTTACGAAACACGGGACTCCTGAAACTAGCGTGGAGGGAGTTTATGCTGTTGGGGATGTCCAGGATCATGAATTCCGTCAAGCAATTACAGCGGCGGGTAGTGGTTGTATGGGGGCGATGTTAGCAGAACGTTGGTTATCGCTAAATGGGTTAGTGCAGGAATTTCAACAGACCGAATCTTTAGAACCGGAAACGGAAACCCCGAAATCAACTCCACCTCAAATTACGACTTCCGAGAATTTCGATATCCAGAATACTCGCCATATTGGGGGTTATGCGTTGCGGAAACTTTACCATGATAGCGATCGCCTAATTATGGTAAAATATTCCTCACCAACCTGCGGCCCTTGTCATGCTCTGAAACCGATTTTAGATAAAGTCGTGAGCGAATTTGAGGGCAGGATTCATTATATTGAAATTGACATTGAAGAAGATCCTGAAATTGCCCAAAATGCCGGGGTAGTGGGGACTCCGACGGTGCAGTTTTTCAAAAATAAGGATTTAATTGAAAACCTCAAAGGCGTTAAACCCAAGAGTTTATATCGAGAATTAATTGAGAAGAATTCATAGAACTAGAAACCCGGTTTTCGTGGTGAATCTCCATTACCGCAAACCAGAACAAGTAAAACCCACCCGATAAATAGGATGAGAAAAGGGTAATTCTTGAGGTTAAAAACATGAGAGTCTGTTGGGATAAAACCTAGATTTTGGGTCTACCTCTTAGGTTGAGTTGGGAATTAACTTGGGAGAGATAGACCCTTAACTCAAGGATGGCTTGAACTTCTACACAGAAAGCTTGCTGACTAGAAATTCAGGCCATCGACAGAGGCAGGAAAGCAGTTAGCTGTAGTCATGCCAGACATAGACACCCAATTAGAACTCTGATCAGGCATAACATTATTTAACGATTGGGTAGAAACACTAGGGCTAGGGGTGTAGACTGCCCCGCGAGGACGACCACCGCCACCACCGCCACCACCGCTAGGAACAACCTTGATGTCCAGATAGGAAATATCGCCATATAGATCAGTACCGCTAGGATTAGTTAGATTATCGCCATCTCCGCCTGCTTCTCCTAGCTGGGCATTGCTATCTGCTGGTACAGCGAATGACAATCGATAGCTTCCTGCACTTGTTGGTCTCCATCCGCCTTCTGAGAGTCCATAAATCACCTTGCCACCAACATTGAGTTCATCGCCAAAGGAAGGTTTGTAAGTGTTGAGTACCTGAACACTACTATCTTGGGCTTTCCAACCATCATTACCACCCCAGATCAGCGCGTCTGCATTACCCGTATATTGCTGAATAATCATCGCTGCTTCTCCAGCATAGACTGTTGCTCCAGTGCTCTCGAAGGTATCAGGCTCTCCACTCCGAGAAGTAAGATCCGTGGCACGAGTTCCTTGAATCTCGTTAGGACTACTCGGGTTGGCAATCATTACCATATTGAAGCCCGTTAACGGATCTGTCAGGGTTGTTTCAAGGGTTAGCTCAACGCGAACAGGTTTGCCAACTTGTAACTGTTTGCTGGCTAAACTGTCGCCCCAATTGATGTTATTAACGTTAACAGCATCATCGATTTCTCTACTGCCTGCCTGCCATAGATTCCCATCAGTTTTCTGAGCAAAATGGTAATAGCCTTCTTTTTTATCGCCTTCACTGATGGTTCCAGATTTGTCATAGTCATAAGGAACTGTCAATGCAGGATATCCAAAGGTTCCAGGAAAGGTTAACCCACCGGAAATATTAGAACCATCTGCAATAATTACGGGATATGACAGATTATTTCCTGCCGTCTCGGTATCTTCACCGCCACCGCCACCGCCAGCACCACCGCCAGCACCACCGCCAGCACCGCCACCACCAGCACCGCCACCACCAGCACCTTGACTAGGAGCAGATACTAATCGGTCTCGGGTGTACGCTGAATCAGTCGGGTCAACTAAAGTACCTGCTGAAAAAGTATTTTTTGCCATAATGCCACCTCTAGTGGAAATGTTAAAAAACTGATTCTTGACACTTTCTAAGGTAGACGTGATAGAGGCCTTTCGGCTGCCAAAATGCCACTTCGTTCTGTGAAAATCTAAAAGGGGTATTGCAACGATTGGTCAAAAATTCTGCCATCGGGAGTGAAACCTCTTTGATGGCTGCTTTTTAGCCATCAATCAAGTAGATTTTTGAGACATAAATCAAAACCGGGTTTCTGTCAGAAACCCGGTTTTGAAGTTGAGGTTAAATGAATCGCACGTTAGAATACTTGCTGCATACTTCCCAATAAAGCAATAATTAATTGGGAACCAAATTGTAAGGCAAAAATAGCAATAATCGCAGAAAAATCAATTCCACCTAAAGGGGGAATAAAAGACCGGAATAGGTTGAGGTAGGGATCAGTTAATTGGCTTAAGATAGAAAAGGGCGGATCATACCAATTAATTGTCGGAAACCAGCTTAATAGAATCCTAACAAATAGGATCAACATATAAATGTTCAGGAACTGTGCCAGGGTACTAGCGAGTAAACCTAAAGGAAGTGCCATAAAATTTTTTGGATGTTTGACTGAAATTTGACATAAAGTTATGTTCCCCAGTGTACCACATTGGAAACCAGGGGATAGATTCAAACCAGCAGCTAGAATCAATTAATTTTCGGTTTCTGACCCACTATTACCATTTACACTGCCTAACTGTTGACGGACATCATCAATGGCTTGATTGAGTTGAGAAATTTTATCCTCCAAACCCAAACGGGCGGTTTCCATATTGTCCCCGGTCAATTTAGTCGCCTTCCCCGATTTTCCTTGTATTTCTAATAAGGAATCAACCCGATCTTGATTGTTGATGCGGTTGGCAAGTACCACCCCTAATACCCCCCCAACCAAACCTCCTAAGGTTGCACCGAGGAAGAAGCCACTGGTAAAGCCGTCTCGATTACCCATAATTTAACCAATATTTCACAATAGCTTGATTTTACTCCGATTGGGTAGGCAGACGGTCAAAAGTGCCAAAGGTGCGATCTCCCGCATCCCCTAACCCTGGTATAATGAATCCCTGTGCATTAACTTCCGAATCAATAATAGCGGTATATACTTGCAAACTGGGATAGGCTTGACTTAACTTTTGTAACGCTGGGGGGGCGGCGACAATGGAAATAATTCTAATTAAAGCCGGGTCAAGATGACGTTGGGTAAGTTCGGCCATCACCGCCATAATTGTTCCCCCGGTTGCTAACATGGGTTCACTGATGATCACCCGGGTTTGGGGGTCAAATTGGGCGGGTAATTTATTTAAGTAGCAAGTAGGCTCTAAGGTTTCTTCGTTGCGTACCATGCCTAAATGATATACCGAAGATAGAGGTACAACGCTTTGAATTCCCTCCATTAAGGCTAAACCAGCGCGTAAAATTGGAATTACAATTAGGGGAACTTCAGGATTTACAAAAGTTGCATTACATTCGGCTAAGGGTGTTTGTACCGTTGTTTCCAAGGTCGGTAACCAGTCCCTCGCCGCTTCATAAGTTAACCAACGTCCTAACTCCGTCATCGCCGTCCGAAACAAACCCGGAGGCGTCGCCTGGTCACGAGCAACCCCTAACCAATGTTTAATCAGGGGATGGGGTGGGACATAAATACGCAGTTGAGGGGCCATATCAAAACTGTTGGAAATTCTCAACTATCATCCCATAACATTGCTAGGCTATTGTTAAAGGTTTTTAAGTTATCCTTACGGATTAAAATATTGTTCTGCCTTTAGAATTATCTTTATGAAAGCAATTATGATTGTGGGAACGACTTCCCACGCCGGAAAATCAATGATGGTTACGGCCATTTGTCGGATTTTACATCGTCGCGGGGTGAAAGTGGCCCCGTTTAAAGGGCAAAATATGGCTCTTAATTCCTATGTTTCTCCGGGGGGATCGGAAATGGGTTATGCTCAAGCGGTGCAAGCTTGGGCGGCGGGAGTTACTCCCTCGGTGACGATGAACCCGATTTTATTGAAACCCCAAGGGAATATGACCTCTCAGGTGATTTTTAAAGGCAAATCTGTGGGGGTGGTGAAAGCTAGTGATTATTATGAACAATATTTTGATCGGGGTTGGAAAGCAATTACCGAATGTTTGGATTATTTAACTCAAGAATTTGATATTTTAGTTTGTGAAGGTGCGGGAAGTCCGGCGGAAATTAATCTCAAACATCGAGATTTAACTAATATGCGGGTGGCTAAATACTTAAATGCGAAAACCTTATTAGTAGTTGATATTGATCGGGGTGGCGCCTTTGCCCATGTTGTGGGAACTTTACAATTATTAGAACCCGATGAACGGGCGTTAATTTGCGGTATTGTGATCAATAAATTTAGGGGACAGCGATCGCTCTTAGAATCTGGGATCATCTGGTTAGAGGAATATACAAAAATTCCGGTAGTTGCGGTGATTCCTTGGATTGATAATCCGTTTCCCGCAGAGGATTCTTTAAGTTTATTAGATCGTGCTTCTAGTTCTCCCCAAACGGAATTAACCATTGCCGTGATCCGTTTTCCTCGCATTTCTAATTTCACCGATTTTGATCCTTTGGATTCGGAATCAACGGTCAGTATTAAGTATGTTAACCCGGCTGAATATTTAGGACATCCCGATGCTGTAATTCTTCCCGGTTCTAAAACTACTATATCAGATTTACAAGTATTAAAAGAATCGGGAATGGCTGATCAAATTAAAAATTATATTAAAGCCGGGGGGCAAGTTATGGGAATTTGTGGGGGTTATCAAATGTTAGGAAAAGTCGTATCTGATCCCTATGGTTTAGAAGGCGAGCAAGGAGATTATGAAGGGTTAGGATTATTAGCCCTAAAAACAGTAATTTCTAATCAAAAAACCTCCCGTCAACGGTTAGTAACTTCTAATTATCCCCAGAAAAATTTACCCATTGAAGGCTATGAAATTCATCAGGGAAGAACTCAACTCTTAGATTCTAATGATATTTTTCCTTTATTTGATGACCAAAATTTAGGATATGTCAATGGTCAAAAATCTATTTGGGGTCATTATTTACATGGAATTTTCGATAACGGATCTTGGAGACGAACTTGGCTAAATCATCTGCGAAAAGCCAGGGGTTTAAATCCTTTACCTACTGGTATTGCTAATTATCGAGAACAG